>NZ_JAMXSG010000411.1:0-3518 GCF_024124365.1 Pseudonocardia sp. McavD-2-B | reverse complement strand
CTCCGGGCGGGAGCCGCTGCCGCCCCGGTCCGGGCCGCCCGCACCGCGGGGCGCCGAGGACCACGTGCCGCCGCAGCAGCTGTTCGCGCTGGTCCGCGACGCGGCCCCGGCCGGGACCGTACACGTCTGCGAGTCCACCTCGACCATCGATGACTTCGTCGCCCAGGCCGACCTCACCGAGCCGGGCAGCTACCTGTTCCCCGCCTCCGGCGGCCTGGGGTTCGGGCTGCCCGCCGCCGTCGGGGCGCAGCTGGCCCACGGCGAGGCGCGCCGGGTGGTCGCACTCGTCGGCGACGGGTCGGCCAACTACGGCATCACCGCGCTGTGGACGGCGGCGCAGTACCGGGTGCCGGTGGTCTTCGTGATCCTGAAGAACGGTACCTACGGTGCGCTGCGCGGCTTCGCGGGGCTGCTGGGCACCGGGGAGACACCGGGCCTGGACGTCCCCGGACTGGACTTCGTGAAGATCTCCGAGGGCTACGGCGTCCCGGCGGTGTCGGTGTCCGACGCCGCGTCGACGGCGGCCGCGCTGAAGGACGCGTTCGCTGCCGACGGGCCGCGGCTGGTCGAGGTCGTCACGGCCCCGGGCGTGGCGTAGTCGCTCACACCGTCGCCGCTCACACCGTCGCCGCTCACACCGTCGCCGCTCACACCGTCGCCGCTCACACCGTGGCCAGCGCGGCGTAGCGGCCCGCGTCGGCGAGCAGCTCGTCGTGGCTGCCGGACTCGACGATCCGGCCGTGGTCGACGACGGCGATCCGGTCGGCGTCGCGCACGGTCGACAGCCGGTGCGCGATGGTGATCGTCGTGCGGCCGTGGGCCAACGCGTCGAACGCGGCCTGCACGGCCCGCTCGGTGCGGGTGTCCAGCGCGCTGGTGGCCTCGTCGAGGACCAGCACCTTCGGGTCGCGCAGCAGCGTGCGGGCGATCGCGATGCGCTGCTTCTCCCCGCCGGAGAAGCGGTGCCCGCGCGAGCCGACGACGGTGTCGTAGCCGTCCGGCAGGCCGGTGATCAGGTCGTGGACCTGCGCGGCGCGCGCGGCGGCCTCGATCTCGGCGTCGGTGGCGTCCGGACGGGCGTGGCGCAGGTTCTCCCGCACGGTGGCGTGCATCAGGTAGGTGTCCTGCCCGACGACCCCGACGATCCGGGTGAGGTCGGCGGCGGCCATGTCCCGCAGGTCCACGCCGTCGATGGTGACCCGGCCCGCGGTCGGGTCGTGCAGCCGCGCGACCAGTCCCGCCAGGGTGGTCTTGCCGGAGCCGGTCTCGCCGACCAGCGCCAGGGTGGTCCCGGCCGGGACGTCGAGGTCGATCCCGGCGACGGCGGCGGCGTCGCTCCCCGGGTAGGCGAAGGTGACGCCCTCGAGGCGCACGTGGCCGCGGACGCGGTCGTGGTCCACCGCGACCGGGTGCTCGGGCTCCACGACGTCGACGGTCAGGTCCAGGTACTCGAAGATCCGGGCGAACAGCGCCAGCGACGCCACGATCTGGACCCCGACGCTCAGCAGCCCCATGACCGGCCGGAACAGGCCGCCCTGCAGCGCGGTGAACGCGACCAGGGTGCCGATGCTCATCGTCCCGGCCGCGAAGGGCAGGCCGGCGGCGAGGTAGATGACCGCCGGGACGGCGGCGAACACGACCTGGGTGACGGCCATCGTCCAGCGTCCGGCGAGCTGGGAGCGCAGCTCCAGCCCGATCAGCCGCGACGAGGAGTCGGTGAACCGCCGGGTCAGCTCCGGTCCGCTGCCGAGGGTCTTGGACAGGGCGACGCCGTCGACGGACAGGCTCTCCTCGACGGTGACGTTGAGGTCGGCCAGCTCCCGCTGCTGGGCGGCGGTGATCGCGCGCCGGGTGCGGGCGACCCGGCGGGTCAGCAGGATCGCCGGGGGCAGCACGACGAGCGAGACCAGGGTGAGCTGCCAGGACAGCGCGAGCATCGCGACCAGCGTCGCGACGGTGGTGGTCAGGTTGGACGCGACCGAGGTCGCGGTGTTCGTGACCACCGACTGCATGCCGCCGATGTCGTTGGTGATGCGCGACTGCACCTCACCGGTGCGGGTGCGGGTGAAGAAGGCCAGGCTCTGGCGCTGCAGGTGGCCGAAGACGCCGGTGCGCAGCCCGTGCATGACCTCCTGGCCGATGCGGGTGGAGATCCAGGTCTGGGCGACGCCGAGTGCCGCGGTGACCGCGGCGACCGCGACCATCCCGCCGGCGAGCCAGGCGAGCAGGGGGACGTCGCGCTGCGGCAGCGCCACGTCGATGACCTCGCGCAGCAGGAACGGCGAGGCCATCCCGACGATCGACGAGGCGACGATCGTCGCGACGACGACCGAGAGCGGGCCCCGGTGCGGGGCGAACAGGGCGCCGATGCGCCGCAGCGAGACCGCGCGAGCCTGTTCCTTCTCCTCCGGGGAGGAGGTGCGGGTGTCGGGCCGGCCGGGCCGGTTCGGGGGTCGGGGGTCCACGGAGTGCTCCTCACGATGCTGTGGTTACCTCACTATGAGGCAGCAACAGCATCACTTGCTAGTCTGTTCCCGTGCCGGACCGGGACCAGACCAGGCCCTCGCGCAGCGACCTCGTCGACGCGTTCTGGTCGGTCGCGCGGTCGCTGCGCCACGCCTCGGCCGAGCGGCTGGCGGGCTGGGGCCTGACCCCGTCGCAGGCGCGGGCGCTCGGCACCCTGGTCCGTCACGGCGAGATGCGACCCGGCGCGCTGGCCGGGCACCTGCACATCACGCCGCGGTCGGCGACCGAGGTCGTCGACGCCCTGGCCGGGCTGGGGATGGTCGAGCGGGCGACCGACCCGGCGGACCGGCGCGCCGTGCTCCTGCGGGTCACCGAGACGGGCGCGGCGACCGCGCGCGACGTGCGCGCCGCCCGGGCCGACGGGGCCGAGGCGCTGTTCGCGCGGCTGTCCGAGGACGACCGCGCCGCGCTGGCCCGGATCCTCGCCGTGCTGCGCGAGGGAGCCGACGAGCACCGCCCCCGATGAGCTCGGCCGCTCGGCCCGGGGCGTGGCGGACCGGGCCCGTCCCGGTCGATCGCGGGCGGTGTGGCCCGGGCGGTCCGGCCACGCATCAGCGACCGGCGGGATCCGTCCGGTCGTCGCCCGCCGACGTGCGGCCGCGGCGGACCCGCGCCGCCCGCACCAGCGCTCGCACCGCCGTCCCGGCCACCAGGACCACCACCCCGGCCAGCACCGACACCGGCGGCAGCAGCGTCGCGAGCACCACGCAGCCGAGCAGACCGAATCCCGACAGGGCGCGCCGCCACGGCCGGTCGCGGTGCAGGGTGAGCGCCGCGGCGTTGGCGACGGCGTAGTAGAGCAGCACCGCGAAACCGGACAGGCCGATCGCCGTGACCGGGGCCGCGGTGAGCACCAGCAGCAGCACCACGGCGCCGACGGCGAGCTCGGCGCGGTGCGGCACCGCGAACCGTGGGTGGACCGCGGCGAGCGCCCCCGGCAGCTCCCGGTCGCGGGCCATCGCCAGCACCGTGCGCCCGACCCCGGCGACCAG
>NZ_JAMXSG010000410.1:0-3533 GCF_024124365.1 Pseudonocardia sp. McavD-2-B | reverse complement strand
CGGTGCGCCGCGGCCGCCGCGGCCTCCAGCAGCACGTCGACCATCCAGGGCTCGCCGGCGCCGGGCAGGACGAGCAGGACCGCCGCCACCACCTCGGCCGGGCGCCCCGCGTCGCTCAGCACCCGGGCGCCGCGCCGGCGCAGGTCGTCGAGCTCGTCCCCGGGGAGTCCGCGCAGCACCGCGGTGCGCAGCAGGTCGTGCCGGAAGTCCGACCGGTCGGGGGCGAAGACCTCGGTCCGGACGAGCGTCGCGACCGCGTCGGCCACCGACCCGGCGGGCACCCCGGACAGGGTCGCGAGGACCGAGGTCTGCTCGGCACCCACGACCGCGACGGCGGCGGCCACGGCGCGGACGTGCGGCGGGGCGTCGAACACGTGCCGTTCCACGAGGCCGTCGACCACCTCGCGCCCGAGCCGGTGGATCCGGTCGGTCGCGCCGTCGCCGGTCACCGGGCCCAGCTCGGCGACCAGCTGCTCGACCAGCAGCGGGTTCCCGCCGGAGGCCTCGGTGAGCGCGTCGAGCAGCGGCGCCTGCGGCGGCTCGGCTCCCGTACCGGCACCGCGGGCCACGGCGAGCCGGGCGACGCCGGACCGGTCCAGCGGGCCCACCTCGGTCACCGCCGCACCGGCCTGGGTGCGGATCTCGGCGAGCCGGTCGGGCAGTGCGCCCGCTCCGTCGGTCCGCGAGGCGAGCACCACCCCGAGCGGGAGACCCTCCGACCGGCGCAGCAGGAACCCGAGGAAGGCCAGCGAGGCGTCGTCGCACCACTGCAGGTCGTCGACGACGAGGACCAGCGGGCCGCGAGCGGTGTGGTTCACGGTGAGCCAGTAGAGGCCGTGCAGCACCGGGTAGAGGTTGTCCGGTCCGGCACCGCCCGTCGCCTCGTCCAGCGCCGGTGCACTCCACCGGGCACCGCCCTCGAGCAGCGCCGGGTCGACCGGGCCCGCGCCGGCCAGGGCCCCGAACAGCTCCCGGACCACGGCGAACGAGATGTCCGAGGTCCGTTCCCGCCCATGGGCACGGGCGGCCCGCACGCCCGCCGGGACCTCGGTGCAGAAGCCGTCGAGCAGCACCGACTTGCCGATCCCGGGCGGTCCGACGAGCAGCCGCACGACGTGTGATCCGGCGGCGGCGCCGGCACCGGCCGAGGCCAGCCACGCCGACTCGGACCCCCGACCCACCAGGCGCACGCCGCGATCGGTGGCATCGGACATCCTGGGCTACCTCCACGAGCGACCGGTCCCGGCCGGGCGGACCCGGCTCGACGATCTTGAGCCTAGGAGATCCCACCCGTGCCGGATACCGGCCGCCGCGTGTCGGTACGGTGACCGCGCTCGCTCCTGCGGGATCAGGACGACGCGGTGAGGACCGTGCGCAGCATGGCGATGATCGCCGGGGCGTCGGAGCCGAGGAAGAAGTGCCCGCCCGGACGGACGTGCAGATCGAACGGTCCGGAGGTGTGGTCGCGCCAGGACTCCGCCTCGTCCCGTGAGGTCTTGGGGTCGCTGTCCCCGGTCAGGACGGTGATCGGCGCGGCCACGGTGGCCCCGGGCGTGCAGCGGTAGGTCTCGATCGCCTCGTAATCGCTGCGGATGGCGGGCAGGATCATCCGGAGGATCTCGTCGTCGCCGAGCAGCGCGGTGTCGGTACCCGCCAGCAGCTTCAGCTCCTCGACGATCTGCTCGTCGCTCAGCCGGTGCACGTGCTCGTCACGGACACGCGAGGGTGCGCGCCGGCCGGAGGCGAACAGGTGGGCGATCCGCCCGCCCTGGGCCTCGTGCCGCCGCGCGACCTCGAACGCCAGGGTCGCGCCCATGCTGTGGCCGAAGAAGACCGTGGGGCGGTGGCCCCGCAGCGAGTCCCGCAGCGCGCCGTGGACCTGGTCGGCGAGGGTGTGGAGGTCACCGGGGCTGGTCTCGCGGCGCCGGTCCTGCCGGCCCGGGTACTGCACGGCGAACACCTCCGCGGTGGTCTGCAGCTGCGCCGAGACCGGGAAGTAGAACGAGGCCGAACCGCCCGCGTGCGGGAAGCAGACGAGCTGCACGGGCCGCTCCGGTGCCGGGTGGAAGCACCGGACCCACAGGCTCTCCTCGGTGGCGGTCGTCGTCATGGGGTTCCTTCCTCGCGGACGCACCCGGCGTGCTGCCGGATGACGTAGCCAGTGAACCGGCACCGCGGCCGGTGAATCCCTAGTCCTGGCCTCGGGGGCGGGACGACCGCGCCGGCCGGCCCGCCCCCCCCCGGGAGGCACCTCAGCCGAGCCCGAGCTCGTCGTTGAGCAGGGCGAACATGTCGTCGTCGGAGGCGTCGTCGAGGGTGTCGTCCCCGGCGCCGTCGCCGTCGGGGTCCGACGGCCGGTCCTCGGCGTGCAGCCCGGCCCACTTGGTCCGCAGCACCTCGATCCGGCCCGCGACCCGGCGGTGCTCCCCCTCGTCGTCGACGTGCAGGCCCGCGATGGCCCGCTCCAGGCCGTCGAGCGCGGCGAGGACGGCGTCGGCGCCCGCGGGCTCGGCGACGACGAGCCTGCTCCGCAGATGCCGCACGACCTCGGCCGGGGTCGGGAAGTCGAACAGCAGGGTTGCGGGCAGCCGCAGCCCGGTGGCTGCGTTGAGCCGGTTCCGGTACTCGACCGCGGTGAGCGAGTCGAACCCCAGTTCCTGGAACTGCTGACGGACCCCCACCGCGGTGGCGTCGGTGTGCCCGAGCACGTCGGCGGCCCCGCCCCGCACGAGCGCGAGCAGGATCTCGTCCTGCTCTGGGGCACCGAGCCCGGCGAGCCGGCGGACGAGCGCGTCGGCGTCCGGTGCGGTGCCCGCGGCGGCGGTCCGCCGCGGCGTGGTCCGGACCAGGCCCCGCAGCAGCGCCGGGACCTCGTCGAGCGCGCGCAGCGCGGCCAGGTCGAGGCGGACCGGCAGGACCAGCGCCCGGCCGGTGGAGCCGGCCGCGAGCAGCGTGTCGAACAGCTCGAGGCCCTGCTCGGCGGGCAACGGCGGCATCCCGGAGCGGGCCAGGCGCTGTGCCTCGGCCTCGCCCAGGGTTCCGGTCATGCCGCTGCCCTGCTCCCACGGCCCCCAGGCCATGGACAGCCCCGCGAGCCCGTCGGCGCGGCGGCTCGCCGCCAGCGCGTCGAGGTAGGCGTTGCCGGCCGCGTAGTTGGCCTGCCCGGCGCCGCCGAGCACACCCGCGACCGAGGAGAACAACACGAACGCGTCGAGGTCCAGGTCCCGGGTCGCCTCGTGCAGGTGCCACGCGGCGTCGGCCTTGGGCCGCAGCACGGTGTCGAGCCGGGCCGCGTCGAGGGAGCCGAGCACGCCGTCGTCGAGCACACCGGCGGTGTGCACGACGCCCCGCAGCGGACGCTCCCGCCCGGCCTCGGCGACCAGCGCCGCCACGGCGTCGCGGTCGGCGACGTCGCAGGCCACCACCCGGACCCGGGCGCCGAGCGCCTCGAGGTCGGCGACGAGCTCCGCCGCGCCCGGTGCGGACGGTCCGCGGCGGCCGGCGAGGACCAGGTCCCGCACACCGCGTCCGGT
>NZ_JAMXSG010000040.1:0-27373 GCF_024124365.1 Pseudonocardia sp. McavD-2-B | reverse complement strand
CCCTGCTGCGGATCGATCGGGTCGGCATGGCCGGCGGCTACGACCGCGCGTTCTACTCGGGGAAACACAAGGCCCACGGGTTGAATGTGCAGGTCATCGCCGATCCGATCGGCAGGTTGGTGTGGATCTCCCCGCCGCTGCCCGGTGCACGACACGACATGGGAGCCGCCCGCGAGCACGGGATCATCGATGCTCTGGACCAGCACCAGATCCGGGCGGCAGCCGACACCGCCTACCAGGGCGCCGGCCCGACCGTCGCGGTTCCCCAGCGCCGGCGACGCAAGGACCCCGACACCGGCCGCTACCGGCGGCTGTCGCGGGCGCAGAAGGAGGTCAACGCCGCGCACGCCCGCCGCCGCGGACCGGGCGAGCGGGCCAACGCCGAACTGAAGAACTGGAAAGTCCTCCGCAAGATCCGCTCCAGCCCGAACCGGGCCGACGAACTCATCGCCGCAGTTCAGACCCTCGTGATCGCCAACGCTTGATCAGGTTGGCAAAGGCTCACTGCCTCGCCCGACTCGGCGAGACATCCGCGATCGACGACCTGAGCACCGCCCTGGCCGCGATGCCCGATGGCCAGTACGGCCGCGCGGAGGTCAGCCTCCGCGTCGACCTCGCGCTGGCCCTGCGAGCACGTGGCGAGATCACCGAGTCACGAGCCCAGGCGGAGCGCGCCGGCCGCCTGGCCGGCCGGACCGGATCCGAACGACAGCGCCGCCGGATCCTCGAGCTACTCGGCTGGTAAACACCCTGGTTTCAGACGGTGCAGCCCCACCTCGAGCCTGCCGCGGAACGGCGACCTTCAATTGCCTCACGACAGGACCAACGGCTCAAATATATATCGCAACGGGCATAACCGTGATCGCGTTGGTGATCTCCGTATCGAAGGATAGGTCGAAGTACTCGGCCACAGCCTCGTCGGCGTCGAGATTGCCGAGAAGGTCGGCTACCGCCTCTGGCTGAAATCGCCTCAGCAACTTGTTGCCAGCAAGAATTGGCGTGCTCGAATTCAGCGGCTTGATAACTTTGCCAAGAATGGTGAACTGGCCATCGAGGAGACGATCAGGGTCCGCAGTCACGAAATGTTCTGCGTCGCAGATCAGGACGGCATTGCGGTCGTCGGCGACAGTGGCGTGGTATTCGCGGGTGGCGGTGCGTCGTGCATCGACCTGGAGTGCCGAGGCAATTGCCTCGGCCACATCAGCCGTATCGGACGCCGCGAGCTCATGAACGGCGCGCTGCGCGGCGATCTTCTCCGCACTCATTTCGACGCCTGCAGTCTGAGCCAGGTCGATCGTCTCCTGAATCTCAGCCCGTTTGCCGCGCCGAACGACGAACCGGGCGACCTCCCTGATCAGCGCAGGGGTTGCAATATCCAGCAGGGCGGTTACCTCGTTTGGTCGCACCGTGAGGGCAGTGAACTCCACGATGTCTCCAGCTGACGCACCGAACGTATCGGAAGAGAGTTGACCGCGGTCATCAAGCCCTCGACGCACGGCGTCGAGGTAGTGCGCTTGTGAGTAAACGAACTTCTGTCGTTGAGCACTCGATCGCTCGTCGACCTCGGCCTGCTTTCGCACCCATTCGCCATCACCCTTGCCAGTAGCTTTAGCGAGGAGCGGCACACTCCCTTCGGCGTTAGCTCCGAGTGCGACCTTCCCCTGACTGTCCTTTGTCGCGGAAGTCTTCCCGTTGGCGTCGCTTTCCAACGACTGGAGCAGTCCTACTTGGTACATCTCTTGCAGCATCGCCGAGACGAAATCGGCGTTCTGGTAGACGATCGTGCGCGGCGCCTTGACAGGAAGTCCTTGCGGCGTATTCTCGGTCATAGTGACGCTTCCTTCCGACAGCTGCTCGGGGACTTAGCGAAAGGAGGTAAAGCTTGCTCCTTTGACCGCCTGCAGTGATCATCACCGCCGAACGACCACCAGCTTCTCACGACATACCGGACTGCACTTGCAGCACTAGGTAGCCGGCAGCGATGGCGGCATTCTCGAGATCGCGAGAACATGCAGCAGTCCGACTAGCGCACCTGAGTTCCCAACCTTGCCGGTCGCGATCATGTGCGGGATGTCCGCGAGAGGCACCCACCGGAACGTGCCCTCGTTAAGCTCGGTCGGATCGGCGACTCGCTCGGCGCCGCGCGCCAGGAACACGTGATGCGCGCTGCGCACGGTCCCGGCCATCGGCTCGAACGTCACCAGGTGCTCGACCGTCCGGGGCCGGTAACCGGTCTCCTCCTCGACCTCCCGGGCCGCAGTCTCGGCGGGCGACTCGCCGTCGTCGAGCAGGCCGCCGGGGAGTTCCCAGTTCCACAGGTCCGGCACGAACCGGTGGCGCCAGGACAGCAGGACGTTGCTGCCGTCGTCGTCCAGCACGACCGTCATCGCCGCAGCGGGCAGCGTTACGGTGTGGTGCTCAAAGCGCTTTCCCGACGGCTGGGAGATGTCAGCCAAGCCGACCGTGACCCACTCGTTGTCGTAGATCACGCGCTCGCCGTGCACGTGCCAGACGTCCGGCGAGACGCCCTCCGGGCTCGTCATGGAGCGACCGTAGCGCTCCTGCTCAGGAGTCGGCCGATCGCACGAAGGCACCGACCCCGTGCCGCACGACGACTACCCCGGATTCTGCAAGGACCTTGAACGCTCGTCGCGCCGTGTTGCGGGAGACGTCGTACTGCTCCATCACGGTCGCCTCGCTCGGGAGCGCGGTGCCCGGGGCCAGCGTCCCGGCGCGGATCTGCTCCGCGAGGTCCTCGGCGATGCGGCCGTACGCCGTCGTCCGGTCCGTCCCGGTGCCTCCAACGACCCGACGCCCGACGCCCGGGACGACCTCGGCGACGCCATCGCCCACGAGCACAGCCAGCGCTGCCCGGACCGTTCCCCTGGCGACGCCGTGTTGCTCGCAGAGCTGCGCTTCTGAGGGCAGGAAAGAACCGGGCGTCAGCTCGCCGTCGCGGATGCGATGGCGCAGATCCTCCGCGATGCGGTGAGAGGTCCCACGAGGAGCCAAAGCGGTGACGCTCCCGAGTCGACGACAGGCTGGCTCAGCGTATCTGCCGAGCGCGGTAGCCGGAGCCGGAGCAGCAATCGGGCGGCCCACCGGGCGGCGACGGGACCTCATTGCGTCGGCATTGTGAGACCTGCTGCCCGGAGCCGGGCTTCGATCAGCTCGTTGAGGCGGGCGACGGTCGGCAACTCATCGGCCCGATGGTTGCTGATCACGCGATACCGCACGCCCGCATCACGCGTCACGAAGGCCGCGCCCTGGGCCTCCATCAGCTCGCGGTCCTTGAGGAGGTTGTCGGCGATCGCACCGGCGAGGTCGTCGAGACGCGGATCGTCGGGCCTCCACGATGCCGCCGTCCAGCCGCGCTTCTGCAGCTCGACATACACCGGATCCGCGAGCCGGCGATCGAGCAAGGTCAGGTACCCGTCGAAGAACTCGGGCCCCAACGACTTCGCCAGGATCATTCCGTCGCGTTGCTCGGCGACGAAGTCCGGCGGGAACCCGACCTCGGCGTGTCGCTCCAGAAGAAGACAGGCGCGGTCAGACAACAGTGCCCGGTCTCCGTCGCCGAGACGACGCAGCCTTTCGCGTCGCCCGATCAGCTCGGCGATCTGCTCATCGAGTCTGCGCTCGATGCCGGACAGGGCCGCAGCCGACACCACGGTGTCGGTGCCGAGGATGTCGTCGATCTCCGCGAGAGCGACTCCGGCCTCGGCCAAGGTCCGTACCTGGACCAGCCGCAGCAGCTCTGTCGAGGTGTACCGGCGATATCCGGAGGTGTCACGGCGCGGCTCCTCCACTAGACCGACCCGGTGGTAGTGCCGCACGGTTTTGATCGTCACGCCGCAGAACGCGGCCGCCTGACCGATCGTCAGTCCGCCGACCACCAACTCAGCGTGTCACCGAGTCATCGGCCGCAGCAACATCACGCACGACCTGAGCGATGGCACGGTAGTCGTTGCGCAAGATCTTGCCGTGGTCGCTCGCGACCTTGGCGCCGACCTGCAGGTTTGCGTTCCGGCTCAGGTGGGGGTTCAGAGCGGCACGCGCATCGTCGTGCTCGCCGTCGCTGCCCCCGAAGCTGTCACCGCTGCCCACGACGTAGCGCACCGGGCAGCCGATCCGGTCCAGAACCGGACCGCAGGACGCGGCCAGCTCGTTCAGCTCGATGTTCACCGCGGCATGCTCGCCGGCCGACATGCGGGCCGCGAGCCCGAAAGGCGCGACCAGCGGCAGCAGCATCCGAATGCGGCGGAACGTCTTCTCGATCCGCTCACGGTTCGCCTCGCCGGTCAGGCCGTACGGAAGTGCCCCGTCCACATTCACCACGGCCGAGACGCGGTGGGGATTCTGCTCGGCCCAGAACGTTCCGATGAAGGCCCCGTAGGACCACCCGACCAGGATCGGCCGGCGGACCTGCCGCGCCTGGAGAACGGCCTCGAGATCCCGCAGGCAGGCCGCGAACGAGTAGTCAGCCGAGCGCTTCGAGCTGCCGCGGGCGCGCTCGTCGAAGGTGATGTGCCGGAACCCGTCACCAAGGTCGGCGATGGTCCGATTCCAGTGCCGCCGACTGGCGAAGCAACCGTTCAGATAGACGACCGGTCTGCCCGCACCTCCGCTGTCCGAGACCGCCAGTGCCGTGTCATCGACGGGAACCATGCCCGTCCACTCGGGGTTCGTCATGCCCTTCACGGTCCGCCTTGACCTTGGGTCAAGGTCAAGTTCTTGCCCTTCGGCGACGAGTCCGCTCAGGGTGAGGACGATCGAGCTGTGGCCGCCGGCGGGTCGCGGTAGGTCCAGGTGAAGACGAAGTGAGAGCTACCAGCGAAAGACCATCGCGGTCTGGTCCGGGGACGCGAGGGGAACAACCTCGATCTCGAAGTCCCCGATCCACGCCTCTCCGTCGCCTGCGGTCTCCGGATCCTCCATCCGCGCAATGCCGAGCAGGTGGGCCCGGAACGACGACGGATCGGCGAGGCTGCCCGTCACCACACGGGCCGGGTACCGGCGGCCACCCGGCCCCCGGACGACCACCGAGAAGTAACTCTCGGCGGTAGCCGCGGCGAGGGTCGGCTGCTCGCGCACCTCCGTATCCGACGCGGCCGGACGATCGTCCTCGGTCGACGGCGCGACGACAGTCGGCCGCTCCCCCGACGCACCGACGAGCACACCCCACTCCCGCAACAGCTCGAACGCTCGATGCACCGTGCTCGGCGCTAGCCCGTGCTCAGCAGCCAGCACCTTGACCCCCGGCAGATGCCCACCCTCCGGCACAGCCCCGGACTCGATCCGCTCCAGCAGCTCGACCGCCAGCCGCTCCCGCGCCGACCGCGGATCCCGCCGCACCCGCTCGATCTCCGACCCCGGCCCCGCCGGCCGTTCCGGCATCCGCGCCCCGAGCCCGCTTGCCGCCCGCTGGTCCGCCTCCGACACCCACGCCGCATAGACCCGCAGGGTGGTCACCCCACCGCCGGAGTGCCCGAGCCGCCCTGCGACCGTGCGCACGTCCACCCCGGCCGCGATCAGCTCCGTCGCCGAGTAGTGGCGCAGGTTGTGCAGGTGCGTGTCCAACCCGAGCCGCGCCGCCATCCGCGAGTACCGCTGCGTGACCGAGCCCGGCACCAGGCTGGCCGACCCGTCCGGGGCCAGCGAAAACACGAACGCGTCCGGCCGCAGCTCGATCCCGAGCGTCCGGGCTCGCTCCTCGCACCGCTCCCGGTGGTCGCGCAGCACCTCGACGGTCTCGGCATCGAGGGCGAGACGCCGTTGCTGGTGAGTCTTGGTGTCCTTCTCCTGCAACGCCCGGCCGTCCTGGGCGATCGCCCGTCGGAACGTGAGCGTCCCGGAGTCGAGGTCGACGTTCGACCAGCGCAGCGCGCACAGCTCGCCGCGGCGGGCGCCGGTGGTCATGAACAGCCAGACCAGGGCGCCCCAGTCCAGGTCCCGCCACGCCTCGTTGAGCAGCTGTGCGGCCTCCCCTGCCGACGGCGGCTGCGGGTCCGGTGGCGGCTTCGCGGGCGGCGAGACGAACTCGACCGGGTTGACCGACACCCAGCGCCACCGCACCCCGCGCGAGTACGCGCCGTTCAGCACGAAGTGGATGTGCCGGATCGTGGCCGGCGCGAGCGGGCGGCAGCGGTGCGGACGGCACCGGTCGTCGCACTCGTGCTCCCGCGGCGTCCGGTGGTCGACACGCTTTGCCACCCCCGAGCAGTGGTTGCGGCAGCGGCGCAGCTCGGCGTAGAGCGAGTCCAGGGCCTCCGCGCCGACGGCGCCGGCCTTGGTCCGCCCGAGGAACGGGCGCACGTGCAGCTCCAGGTACCGGGTGTAGGCGCGGTGCGTGGTCGCGCCGACGTCCAGGGTCTCCAGGTACCGGTCGAGTAGCTGGTCCAGCGTCGCGCTCGTGCGGGGACTGCGCTGCTCGTCGACGGCATTGAGGAGCCGCGTCCGCGCGGCCTCGGCGCGGGACTCCTGACGCGGACCGGGCTCGACCACCTCGACGAGGGTGTTCCGCTTCCCCGACACCGGGTCCTGCCCGCCGTACACGCGGACGCGCAGGGCGCCGCTCGGGAGCCTGTCGATCGTCCCGCGCTGCCTCCGGCGACCGGCCTTCGCCCGTGTCATGGGCCAAGGATACGAGCCCTTCGTGTCACGAGACGTGTCACGCAGACTGGTGAGTGATCTTGCCGGGGACGGAACCCCTGGTCAGAAGTGTGGGCGCGGCAGGGTTCGAACCTGCGACCGCTCGGGTGTAAACCGAGTGCTCTCCCGCTGAGCTACGCGCCCGGGACGGACATCTTCACACGGCCCCCAGGGCCCGACGCCACCCGTCCTGGTCCCGCGGTTCCCCCGGCTGGTTCACTTCGGCGAACGAGATGGTGCCGTCCGGGCGGACCAGGAACGTCCCCCGCAGCGCCATCCCCTTCGCGGTGTCGAACACCCCGTACGCCGACGCCACGGCCCCGTGCGGCCAGAAGTCCGACAGCAGCGGGAACCCGAACCCCGCGGACGCGGCCCAGGCACCGAGCGAGAACGTCGGGTCACAGGAGATCGCCAGCACCTGGGTGGCGTCGTTCTGGAACTCCGGGAGCGACGCCTGGACCGCCGACAGCTCCCCGCCGCAGATCCCGGAGAACGCGAACGGGTAGAAGACCAGCAGCGCCGAGCGCCCCGACCCGAGGACCGACGCCAGCGAGACCGGCTGTCGGTTCTGGTCGGGGAGCTCGAAGTCCGGGGCGGCCGCACCCTCGACTACTGGGCTCAGCGCTTGCCCTTCCCCTGCTTCGGCGGCACGAGCTTCGACCCCACCCAGTCGTCCCCGAGCGTCGCGTTGGACGTCTGCGACAGTCCGGCGGTCGGAGCCGCCTCGGCGATCTCGGAGGGCTGGATGTGGCCGTCACGGCCGGTCTTGGGTGTCAGGACCCACACGAAGCCCTCGTCCGAGAGGGGCGTTCGGGCGTCGACCAGGGTGTCGATCAGGTCGCCGTCCCCGTCGCGGAACCACAGGAGGACGACGTCGATGACCTCCTGGGCGTCCTCGTCGAGGAGCTCCTCACCTGTCGTGTCCTCGACGGCCTCTCTGACCTGGTCGTCGATGTCGGAGTCGTACCCGAGTTCCTGGACGATCATGCCCGGCTCGATGCCGAGCTTTGCCGCGATGTCGGACGCACCGGCATCTGCCGCGGTCACCACTCGTTCCCCTTTCACGCTGCTCACGCAGTCCATCGTCTTCGGTTCCGCGTGCGGGCGCCACCCTTCGCGCGAAATCGGATGGGGCATCCGATCACGGGGGCACGACCGGATGCAACCGGCTCGTGGTGCGCGGCGCGGTGACGCGCAGGTCACCCCGCCCTCCGTTCAGTTACGTACGAGTAGTACCTATCCTCGCGGCCAGAGCCCGACTTCGTGAACGACGAGTTTCGGGACCGCGCCGGAACAGGCACGATGGACCGAGCCACGGCCACGACCGTCGAGTCCGGCCGGCGACGTCGCCCCACAGCCGGCGGCGGAAAGACAGGGCCGGGCGATCCCGGCCACCGACGGAATCAGGCAGGGAGAACCCTTGACCGCGCAGAGCAGCACGCCCGGCGACGACAAGCGCCGCGTCAACGTCATCCGGGACGGGCTGGCCGCCCACCTGCCGGACATCGACCCCGAGGAGACGGCCGAGTGGCTGGACTCCCTGGACGCGGTCCTGGACAACGCCGGGCAGCAGCGCGCCCGCTACCTCATGCTGACGATGCTGCAGCGCGCCCGTGAGAAGCACGTGGGCGTCCCGTCGCTGACCGCGACGGACTACGTCAACACCATCCCGACCGACCGCGAGCCGTGGTTCCCCGGCGACGAGGACGTCGAGCGCACCTACCGGCGCTGGCTGCGCTGGAACGCCGCGATGACCGTGCACCGCGCGCAGCGCCCGGGCATCGGCGTCGGTGGGCACATCTCGTCCTACGCCTCCTCGGCGACGCTCTACGAGGTCGGTTTCAACCACTTCTTCCGTGGCAAGGAGCACCCCGGCGGCGGCGACCAGATCTACATCCAGGGCCACGCCTCCCCCGGCATCTACGCCCGCGCCTTCCTCGAGGGGCGGCTGTCGGAGGACCGGCTCGACGGCTTCCGCCAGGAGCTCAGCCACGCCGGCCCGGGCGGCGGCCTGCCGTCGTACCCGCACCCGCGCCTGATGCCGGACTTCTGGGAGTTCCCCACGGTCTCGATGGGCATCGGGCCGATGAACGCGATCATGCAGGCGCGGTTCAACCGCTACCTGGGCGACCGCGGGTTCAAGGACACCTCGCAGCAGCAGGTGTGGGCCTTCCTCGGCGACGGCGAGATGGACGAGCCCGAGTCGCGCGGCCTGATCCACGTCGCGGCCAACGAGGGCCTGGACAACCTGAACTTCGTCGTCAACTGCAACCTGCAGCGCCTCGACGGTCCGGTCCGGGGCAACGGCAAGATCATCCAGGAGCTGGAGGCGTTCTTCCGGGGCGCCGGCTGGAACGTCATCAAGGTCATCTGGGGCCGCGAGTGGGACTCGCTGCTGCACGGCGACCGTGACGGCGCGTTGATCAACCTCATGAACACCACGCCGGACGGCGACTTCCAGACCTACAAGGCCAACGACGGCGCCTATGTCCGCGACCACTTCTTCGGCCGGGACCCGCGGACCAAGGCGCTCGTCGACCCGATGAGCGACGCCGAGATCTGGAAGCTCAAGCGCGGCGGGCACGACTACCGCAAGGTGCACGCGGCCTACGCCGCCGCGACCGCGCACCACGGCCAGCCGACCGTCATCCTGGCCAAGACCATCAAGGGCTACGGCCTGGGCACGCACTTCGCGGGCCGCAACGCCACCCACCAGATGAAGAAGCTCACGCTCGACGACCTCAAGCAGTTCCGCGACGAGCAGCGCATCCCGATCTCGGACAAGCAGCTCGAGGCCGACCCGTACCTGCCGCCGTACTACCACCCCGGTGAGAAGGACGAGGCGATCCAGTACCTGCGGGAGCGCCGTCGCCAGCTGGGCGGGCCGCTGCCGTCGCGCCGGACCGCCGGCAAGCCGCTGGTGCTCCCCGGCGACAAGGTCTACGACTTCGTCAAGAAGGGCTCCGGCAAGCAGGAGGTCGCCACGACGATGGCGTTCGTCCGGCTGCTGCGCGAGCTCATCAAGGACAAGGAGATCGGCCCGCGCTTCGTGCCGATCATCCCGGACGAGGCCCGTACCTTCGGTATGGACTCGATGTTCCCGAGCCAGAAGATCTACAACCCGAACGGCCAGAACTACACCTCGGTCGATGCGGACCTGATGCTCGCCTACAAGGAGTCCGAGCAGGGCCAGATCCTGCACGAGGGCATCAACGAGGCCGGTTCGGTCGGGTCGTTCACCGCGGCGGGCACCTCGTACGCCACGCACGACGAGCCGATGATCCCGGTCTACATCTTCTACTCGATGTTCGGCTTCCAGCGGACCGGCGACTCGATCTGGGCCGCCTCGGACCAGATGGCCCGCGGCTTCCTCGTCGGCGCCACCGCGGGCCGCACGACGCTGACCGGTGAGGGGCTGCAGCACAACGACGGGCACTCGCTGCTGCTGGCGGCGACCAACCCGGCCGTCGTCGCCTACGACCCGGCGTTCTCCTTCGAGGTCGCGCACATCGTCCAGGACGGGCTGCGCCGGATGGTCGGTGAGAAGCCCGAGAACGTCATCTACTACCTGACGGTCTACAACGAGCCCTACCGCCAGCCGGCCGAGCCGGAGGACGTGGACCGCGAGGGCATCCTGCGCGGGATGCACCGCTTCGCCGCCGCGCCCGAGGGCAACGGCCCCGTGGTGCGGCTGCTCGCCTCCGGGGTCTCGCTGCCGTGGGCGCTGACCGCGCAGAAGATGCTGGCCGACGAGTGGGACGTCCGTGCCGAGGTCTGGTCGGTGACGTCCTGGGGTGAGCTGCGCCGCGACGGCGTCGAGGCCGAGCACGCCAACCTGCTCAAGCCCGGTGACGAGCCGGTCGTGCCGTACGTGACCCAGAAGCTGGGCGACGGCGAGCACGGCGACGCCCCGGTCGTGGCGGTCTCGGACTGGATGCGTGCGGTCCCCGACCAGATCCGCCAGTGGTCCCCGGCGCCGTTCCTGTCGCTGGGCACCGACGGGTTCGGCCTGTCCGACACCCGTCCGGCCGTGCGCCGCCACTTCGCGGTCGACGCCGAGTCGATCGTCGTCGGTGCGCTCTCGGTGCTGGCCAAGCAGGGCCTGGTGAAGACCGAGACCGCGGCCGAGGCCGCGGCCGGCTACAAGATCGACGACCCGCAGGCCGCCGGCCCGCAGATCGGCGACGGCGGGGCCGCCTGATCCCACCGGCACACGACGGCCCGCCGCCCCGCACGGGGCGGCGGGCCGTCGCCGATTTTTCGCCCCTCCCAGGGCGGCGCAGATCACGATAGGCTCCGCGCGACGGCGGTGGCGGTGATCACTCGTCCTCGCGACTCGCCGTCCTGACCAGGGCGTCGACCGTGTGCGTCGCTGGCCCGCGGTTCCGGGCGAGGTGCTCCGGGCCGATGATCTCCAGGGAGCAGGAATGGCAGAAGGCACCGTCAAGTGGTTCAACAGCGAGAAGGGCTACGGCTTCCTCGCCCCCGACGGTGGTGGTGCGGACGTGTTCGTGCACTACTCGGCAATCCAGACGAACGGCTACAAGAGCCTCGACGAGGGGCAGCGCGTGTCGTTCGACATCGAGCAGGGGCAGAAGGGGCCGCAGGCCAGCGGGGTCACGCCGCTCTGAGCCGTCCGGTCACCCGTCCGTCGTGGTGACCGGCAGCAACCCGTCACGGCCGAGGCCCCGCGCGCCCCGGCCGGTTCCGCGGTGCCCGGGTGTCACCACCCCAGCGCCGCGTGCATCTCCCACACCAGGATCTCGGCCCCGTCCGGTCCGGCGGTGATCCGCCGGCCGCCGTCATCGACGACCCTGGCCGCGTCGCCCGTACCGAGTTCGTCACCGGGCACGTCCTCCAGCGTCGCGCCCCCACGTGCCACGAACGCGTGCACGAACGGGGCGGTCGGCAGCTCCGTCGCCGCGCCCGGCGCGAGCCGTGCCACCGACAGGGCCGCCGCGCGCTGACGCAGCGGCAGCAGGGTCGACTCGCGGTGCCGTGCCAGGCCCGAGGCCAGGACGACCGTGTCCCCGCGCTCCCCCGCGTGCGCCGCACGCACGAGGTGGCGCGGGTCGCCGCCCGGTTCCTCGGGCACCACCCACATCTGCACGAACCGCACGCCCCCGTCCGGCGTCGCGTGCTCGGAGTGCCGCACCCCCGATCCCGCTCCCAGGTACTGCACACCGCCCGGCCCGACCCGAGCGGTCCGCCCGGTGGTGCTGTCGCGGTGTTCCAGCTCGCCGTCGAGGACCCAGGTGAGGATCTCGGTGTCGCGGTGCGGGTGCTCGTCGTAGCCGCGCCCCGGGACGAGCCGGTCCTCGTTGTGCAGCAGCAGCAGCCCGAAGTGGGTGTTGGCCGGATCGTAGTGCGCCCCGGCGGAGAAGCTGTGCCGCGAGTCGAGCCAGCCGGTCTCCGTGCGCGCCCGCGAGCCGGCGCGGTACAGCGTGACGTGTCCTGTGGGTGCGTCCATCGTCGTGTCATGCTGCCCGACGTGCACCGCCACCCGGTCGCGGACGCGACGTTGCGCCGCCTCGAGCTCGCCTCGTCCCGGCTGGCCGCGGCCTGCCTGGCGGAGATGGAGCGGCGCTGCCCGTGGTTCGCGGGGCTGCCCGCCGACCAGCGCGCGGGCGTGGCCCTGGTGACCCAGACCGGCGTCGCGAACTTCGTGTCCTGGCTGCGCGAGCCCGACCGCACCACCCCGCTCACCGCCGAGGCGTTCCGGATCGCGCCGCGCGACCTGGCCCGGCGGATCAGCCTGCGCCAGACCGTCGAGCTGGTGCGTATCGCCGCGGACGTGTTCGAGGAGCACCTGCCCCCGCTCGCCGACGACGGCACCGAGCGCCACGAGCTCACCGAGGCCGTGCTGCGCTTCGGCCGGGAGATCGCCTTCGCCGCCGCCACCGTGTACGCCGGCGCCGCGGAGTCCCGCGGCGCCTGGGACGCCCGGCTGGAGGCGCTCGTCGTCGACGCCGTGCTGCGCGGCGACACCGACGGTGCGCTCGTGTCCCGGGCCGCCGCGCTCGGCTGGGACCCCGCCGCTCCGGTGCACTGCCTGGTCGGCTCCGCCCCCGGCTCCGGCCCCGAGTCCCCGCAGCTGATCGTGGAGCTGCGCCGGGTCGCCGCGCGGCTGGGCCACGACGTGCTCGTCGGCGTCCAGGGGCGACGGCTGGTGGTCCTGCTGCACCTGACCGGGCGGCCCGCGCGCCGGGTCGCCGACCGGCTCGCCGAGACCACCTCGGCGCGTGCGGCGCCGACCGGGCCCGGGCCGGCCCCGGGGACGAGTGCGGTCACCGCGCGGGTGCTCGCCGAGGTCGCGGCGCACTTCGGGGCCGGACCGGTCGTCTCCGGCCCGCCCAGCACCGATCTGGCCACCGCGGGTGCCGCCGTCGCCGAGGCACTGGCCGGGCTGGCCGCCGCCCCGGGTCACCCCGACGCACCGCGCCCGGTCGACGCCGCCGACCTGCTGCCCGAACGCGCCCTGCACGGCGACCCGGCCGCGCGGCGCCGGCTCGCCGAGGACGTCCTCGCTCCGCTCCACGACACCGGTGGCGAACTGCTGCGCACCCTGGCCGCGTACCTGGAGGGCGGGGCGAGCCTGGAGGGCTGCGCCCGCGCGCTCTACGTGCACCCCAACACGGTGCGCTACCGCCTGCGCCGCATCGGCGAGCTCGTCGGGCGCTCCCCCACCGACCCGCGGGAGGCGTTCGTGCTGCGGGCCGCGCTCGTCGCCGACCGCACCGCCCGCGCGTCCGACGGCCCGGCCGTCGCCGCGCACACCCCGCTGACTCCTCTGGACCCGACCGGGGAGCATGATCAGGAGGTCGACGGCGTCCGTGTCCCGGTGGGCGGGGCGTTGTCGTGAACCCTACAAACACCGGCCCCTACGGATCGGTAACGAGGCCCCGGTCACACCTGCAGTTCGTAGGTTTCCTACAACTTCGGTGGTCCGACTTCGTCGTAACCGGTATCCCGGCGCCGCCCCCGAGAGGTGTGTGATGTCCCCGTGATCGCCCTGCTCGCACCCGGCCAGGGGGCCCAGACCCCCGGCATGCTCGCTCCGTGGCTGGAGGACCCGGCCGCGGCGGAGGCCGTGGCCGGCTGGTCCGACGCCGTCGGGCTCGACCTGGCGCGTCTCGGCACCACCGCCGACGCCGAGGAGATCACCGACACCGCGGTCACCCAGCCGTTGATCGTCACCCTGGGCCTGCTGGCCGCGCGCCGCCTGCGCGAGCGGGTCGAGCTGCCGTCCGGGACCGTCGTCGCCGGGCACTCGATCGGCGAGATCACCGCCTGCGCGATCGCGGGCGTGCTGACCGAGGACGCCGCCGTCGCCCTCGCCGGGGTCCGCGGCCGTGAGATGGCCGCCGCCTGCGCCGTCGCGCCGACCTCGATGGCCGCCGTGCTCGGCGGCGAGGAGGAAGCCGTGCTGGCCCGCCTCGCCGAGCTGGGTCTCGACCCGGCCAACCGCAACGGGGCGGGCCAGATCGTCGCCGCCGGGGCGAAGGAGGCGATCACCGAGCTCGTCGCGTCGCCGCCGGAGAAGGCGCGGGTCAAGGAGCTCCCGGTCGCCGGGGCGTTCCACACCGCGCACATGGAGCCCGCGCGTGCCGTGCTGGAGAGCCACGCGTCGTCGGTGCCGGTGTCGGACCCGACGCTCACGCTGCTTTCCAACGCCGACGGCGGGACCGTCGACACCGGCGCCGAGGCGCTGCGCCGGCTCGTCGCGCAGGTCACCCGGCCGGTCCGCTGGGACGCCTGCATGCAGACCCTCGCCGACCGCGGGACCGGCGCGACCCTCGAGCTGCCCCCGGGCGCGACGCTGACCGGGCTGGTCAAGCGCGCCGTCAAGGGCACCCTGACGCTGGCGCTCAAGACCCCCGAGCAGCTCGACGCCGCCGTCGACCTGATCTCCGAGCACGGGAAGTGAGCCCCATGCGAGCGACCCCGACCGTCGCCGGGGCCCGTTTCCTGGGCCTCGGCAGCTTCCAGCCCGAGCACGTGGTCACCAACGCCGACCTGGAGAAGCGGGTCGAGACCGACGACGCGTGGATCCGCAGCCGCGTCGGGATCGCCGAGCGCCGGATCGCCGACGCCGACACCTCGCTGACGTCCATGGCGACGGCGGCCGGGGCAGCGGCGCTGACCGACGCCGGCTTCGACCCGGCCGGGCTCGACGCCGTGATCGTTGCGACCTGCACGATGCCCAACCCGATCCCGAACGCCGCCGCCCAGGTGGCGACCGGCCTGGGCGCGAACGGCGTCGCGGCGTTCGACCTCAACGCGGCCTGCGCCGGCTTCAGCTACGCCACGGCCGTCGCCTCGGACATGATCAGGGCCGGTTCGGCCCGGCACGTGCTGGTCATCGGCGCCGAGAAGCTCTCGGACTGGGTCGACTGGGACGACCGCTCGACCTGCATCATCTTCGCCGACGGCGCGGGCGCCGCCCTGCTCGGACCGGCGGACGGCGAGGACGAGGTGGGCGTCGGCCCGGTCAGCTGGGGCAGTGCGGGCGACCACGCGTCGACCATCCGGATCCTCGGCGAGACCACGAACAAGCTGCACCAGGAGGGCCAGGCCGTCTTCCGGTGGGCGACGACGGCGATCTCCCCCGTCGCGCTCGACGCCGTCGAGCGGGCCGGGCTCACCCCCGCCGACATCGACGTGCTCGTCCCGCACCAGGCGAACCTGCGCATCGTCGAGGCGATCGCGAAGAAGCTGCGCCGCCACGGCGCCCGGGAGGACATGGTCGTCGCCGACGACATCGTGCACTCCGGCAACACCTCGTCCGCGTCCATCCCGATGGCGCTGGACCACATGCGCACGGCCGGCCGGGTACGGTCCGGCGACGTGCTGCTCCTCGTAGGCTTCGGCGCAGGACTGTCCTACGCCGGACAGGTCGTCGTCTGTCCCTGACGGGGCACCGGAGACCTGGCACCCGCACCCATCCACCGCGCAAGGAGAACCATCGTGGCTGACAACGCCGAGATCCTCACCGGGCTGGCCGAGATCGTCGAGGAGGTCGCCGGCATCGACACCGCCGAGGTGACCCCCGAGAAGTCCTTCGTGGACGACCTGGACATCGACTCGCTGTCGATGGTGGAGATCGCCGTGCAGGCCGAGGACAAGTTCGGCGCCAAGATCCCGGACGACCAGCTCGCCGAGCTGAAGACCGTCGGCGACGCCGTCGACTTCATCGCCAAGCACCAGTGATCCGTACCGGCGGGCTCGCACCGGTAGCGCTGTCCGCCGGGGAGAAGGAGACGTCATGACCGACGGAGTGGTCGTCACCGGTTTCGGGGCCACCACCCCGCTCGGCGGGGACGCCGCCTCCACCTGGGAGGCGCTGCTCGCCGGGAAGTCCGGGGTGGGAACCACCCGGGCCGACTGGACCGAGCGGTTCGACCTGCCGGTGTCCATCTCGGCCCAGCTCGCCGTGGAGCCCACCGAGGTCCTGCCCCGCGTGCAGGCCCGCCGGATGGACCGGTGCGAGCAGGTCGCGATGGTCGCCGCCAAGGAGGCCTGGGCGCACGCCGGGCTCGGCGCGATCCCCGGCGAGGACGGGGCCGCGGTCGAGGCCGAGCGGCTCGCCGTCGTCATCGGCGCGGGCATCGGCGGCGCGCCGACCCTGCTCGCGCAGGACGACCTGCTCGAGGAGCACGGGCTGCGCAAGGTCTCGCCGCTGACCGTGCCGATGCTCATGCCCAACGGGCCGGCCGCGCTGGTGAGCCTGGAGTACAAGGCCAAGGGCGGGGTGCACTCCCCCGCCTCGGCGTGCGCCACCGGCGCCGAGGCACTGGCCTGGGCCTACAAGCTGCTGCGCGACGGGGAGGTCGATGTCGTCCTCGCAGGCGGCGCCGAGTCCTGCATCGTGCCGATCACCGTGGCCGGGTTCGTGCAGTCGCGGACCCTTTCCACCCGCAACGACGACCCGGAGCGCGCCTCCCGGCCGTTCGACACCGGGCGGGACGGCTTCGTCCTCGGTGAGGGCTCGGGCGTGCTCGTGCTCGAGCGCGAGGAGTTCGCGAAGGCCCGCGGCGCCACCGTGCACGGCCGCCTCGCCGGGATCGGTCTGACGTCCGACGCGTACCACATCACCGGGCCCGACCCCGAGGGCGAGGGCCAGATCCGGGCGATGCAGAAGGCGGTGGCCGGGGCCGGTCTGACCGCCTCCGACATCGTCCACGTCAACTGCCACGCCACCTCCACGGTGGTCGGCGACGTGGGCGAGGCGACCGCCGTGAAGCGGGCGTTCGGCGACCACCCGGTGCTGACCGCACCGAAGTCGGCGCTCGGGCACCTCGTGGGCGGGGCCGGGGCCGTCGAGGGGATCATCGCGCTGCTCAGCGTGCGCGACGACATCGTCCCCGCGACGCTCAACCTGACCGACAAGGACCCGAAGGTCGAGCTGGACGTCGTCGCCGGCGAGCCGCGGAAGATGACCGTGGACGCCGCCGTCAACAACTCGTTCGGCTTCGGCGGGCACAACGCCTCGCTGGTGTTCACCAAGGCCTGACGGCTCCGTGCGGGTCCCCGGCCGGGGACCCGCACGCCCGCTCAGCAGGGGGCGCGCAGGATCCCGTCGGGGCTCCCGACGTCCATCCGCGGCGGCGAGCCCGCCATCGGGAAGGCGACCTGCCAGCAGATCCGGCCGACATGCAGGCCGGGCGGGCCGTCGTTCGGGTCCTGGACGCTGATGAAGCGCACCAGGGCGAGCACACCGCCGCCGGTCGCGGAGTCGATCCGGTCGATGCGGATGGTGCCGTCGGTGGTGGAGCCGATCCCCTCCAGCCACGACTCGCGGGGCTGCCGGTCGGCGGTCTCGGGGTTCACCACGCGGGTCCAGGTGGCGTGGTCGCGGCCGTTGACGGCGTTGAAGTAGAGCTGCACCTGCTGCATCACCAGCTGGGCGGCCGGATGCTCGGCCGCGCCCGCGCTGATCGTCACCTCGCTGCTGCCCGCGCCGCTGTCGGGCACGGTCTGCGGCGCGGAGGCGGGGGCGACGCCGGAACGGGTCGTCCCGGACACCGTCCACGCGACACCGCCGACGGCCACGAGCGCCACCAGCAGGACGCCGACCGTGATCGCGGCCCGGCCGTTCATTCCTCGCCCCCCATGGGACGACAGTCTGCCCGGCCCGGCTCGGCTCAGCCGACCCGGTGGGTCAGCAGCGTCACCGCCGCGCCGTCGCCGGCGAAGCGGAAGGACTCCAGCTCGTCGTCCCAGGCCGTGCCCAGCAGCTGGTCGAGACGCCGGGACAGCCCGGCGCCGCCGTGCTCGGCCATGACCGTGCGCAGCTGGTCCTCGGGCAGCACGACGTCGCCATTGGCGCTGGTGCGCCCGTGCCACATGCCGAGGCCGGGGACGTGCATGAACCGCTCCCCGTCCACGCCGGGGCTCGGTTCCTCGGTCACCTCGAACCGCAGCATCGACCAGGCCCTCAGCGCCCCCGCGAGGGCCCCGCCGCTACCGGCGGGACCGCTCCAGGTGCACTCGGCCCGCATCTGACCGGACGCCACCGGCTGTGCGGACCACTCGAGGGAGACCCGCGTTCCGAGAACGCCCGAGAGCGCCCACTCGACGTGCGGACAGACCGCAGTCGGCGACGAGTGGACGAACACCACTCCGCGTGTGCTCACTGCCAACCTCCGCTGTCGTCGACGAGGATCGTCTTCCCCTACGTCCTCGGCGCAGCGCGGCCGGTGCTCGGACCCGCGGTACTGATGTGCTGGATGTGGGTGTGGTGACCTCCGTGGCGTGAGTGGACTTCGGTGGCCTCACTCTGCCCGATTCCGCTCCGGGGAGCCACCCCGACACGACGAGCGGGTGAACGGCGCCCGGCGTGTCGCGGCCCGGCGCGCGGGTCAGGCGGTGTAGGTGGCGAGGGCGACCCCGGTGGCGGCGTCGGGAACCTCGGTCCGGCGCAGCTCGCCGAGGTCGGCGAGCACGTCGAGGTGCGCCCCGGTCTCCAGGACCGCGAGGGTCCGGTTGAACAGGTCCATGTCCTCCAGCCGGTGTTCCCGCCGGGTCCAGCGCAGGACCCGGGCGACGGCGTCGGCCGTCGGGTGGCCCGCGGCGACGGCGTCGCGGCACTGGGCGAGCCGGACGTCGTGGTGGGCCAGCAGCTCGTCGGTGCGGGCGTGCGCGCTGCCGCCGACCGGGCCGTGCGCGGGCAGCAGGGTCGCGTCCGGCCGGGACCGGACCAGGCGCAGCGAGTCGAGGAACTGCCCGAGCGGGCTCGCCACCGGCGACGGCTGCAGGCCGATCGACGGGGTGATCCGGGGCAGCACGTGGTCGCCGGCGAACAGCAGCTCGTGGGCCTCGTCGGCGAACACGAGGTGCCCGCGGGTGTGCCCCGGGGTCTCCACGGCGGTCAGCGTGCGGGTACCCGCCGGGTCGGCGACGGCGATGGCGGCACGGTCGGCGATCCACTCGTCGGGGGCCTCCCACTCCTCGGGGAGCGGACGCGGCCACGGCCCGGCCCGGCCCAGCTCGTCGACGAGGCCGGCGGCGCCGGCACGCAGCAGCCGGGTCCGGTCGGGCTCGCCCTGCGGGCGGTCGGGATCGGTGATGACCTCCAGGTTGGGCCGCTCCCCCGCGCCGAGCAGCACACGGGTGCCGTACTCGCGGCGAAGCACCGCCGCCAGGGTGTAGTGGTCCCGGTGGGCGTGGGTGACGAGGAAGCGACGGACGTCGCCGAAACCGGAGCCCAGCGCGGCCAGCGCCTTGCAGAGCAGGTCGCGGGCCTCGTCGATCGCCCAGCCGGAGTCGATCAGGGTCCAGCCCGTGTCGTCGGCGAGTGCGTAGACGTTCACGGCACGCAGCCCGTCCTGCGGCAGCGGCAACGGGATCCGGTAGACGCCGGGGGCGCTGCGGAACACGCCCGGCGCGGTCCAGTCGCCGTCCGGGTCGTCATCGGTCACGGTGGGAGCGGCGGTCACCTCCCGACGATAGATGACCGCGCACGCGCGTCCGGGCCGGTGGCTCCCCCCACGGGGTCCCGTCATCACCCCGCGTGTCCGGACGGACACCGAGAGCCGACAGTTTCCGGACAGTCCACCCGAGGGTGGGACATGTTCGCACCGGGAGGGTGGTCCGATCCGCGCTACCGTCCCTGCGTTCGGTGATCAGAGGTCGACCTGGGGGCGGGTCGGCGAAGGAGGGGCGCAGCATGGCGGCAGGGATCCCGGAGCAACGGTCCGGGCAGGACGCGCCGTTCCTCACCGTGGCGGAGGTGGCGGACCGGATGCGGGTCTCCCGGATGACGGTGTACCGGCTGGTGCACTCCGGGGAGCTGCCCGCGGTGCGCTTCGGGCGCTCGTTCCGCGTGCCACCCGAGTCGGTGGAGGCGTTGATCGAGTCGGCGCGCTACACCGGCGGGTGAGACACGGAGCCGGAATGATGCCGATCGACTCCGCGAGCGCGCGGCGGGTCGCGGACACCTACGACACCGCCGAGGCCCGCACCGAACGGGAGCGGACCCTGGAGCTGCTGGATCCGCGGGCCGGTGAGCAGATCCTGGTCGTCGGGACCGGGCCGGGACATCTGCTCGACGAGGTCGCCCGGGCCGTCGGTCCGGGCGCCACGGGTGTCGACCCGGACCCGGTGATGGTGACGCTGGCGCGACGCCGGTGCGGCACCCGGGCCGTCGTCACGCAGCGCGCGCTGGCCGGTCCGGGCTCGCTGCCCGGCGGGCCGTACGACGCGGTGGCCTGCCTGCAGGTGCTCGAGTTCCTGGAGGACCTGCCGGCGGCCGTCGCCGAGCTGTACCGGGTCCTGCGCCCGGGCGGTCGGCTGCTGGTCCTGGACACGGACTGGACCTCGCTGCACTGGCCCGGGCCCGGGCAGGACCGGCACCGCCGCATCCGCGACGCGTGGTGCACCACGGTGCCGCGGTCGCGGCTGCCCTACGAGCTGGGCCCGCTGCTGCAGCGCGCCGGGTTCGGAGGGGAGTGGACGCGCCGGATGCCGATGCGCGGTCCGGCCTCCACCGGCTACGGCGCCGCACTGCGGGAGATGGTCGCCGACGCCGCGCCGGGCCGGTGCGGGCTCACCCGGGCCGACGTCGACGCGTGGGCGTCGGGCGTCGCGTTCTGCGGCGACGAACCGTTCTCGGTGGACCGCTGGTTCCTGGGCGCCGTCCGGCCCTGAACCGGCGGGCGTGGCGCGCGGGGCGCCGGTCGGGCAGCATCGCGGCCGTGGGCTCCCCGTCGTCGCAGACACCGATCACCGCGCGGGTGAGGATCGGGCAGCAGCCCGACTTCGTCCGCCTGTTCCAGACGCTGCCCCGGGCCGGCGAGTGGGTCAACTTCGCCCCGCCGGGCCGGCGGCGCGACGACTACGAGGTCGACTGGGTGCTGCACTGGGCGATCGACCCCGACGACACCGACAGCCCGGACGTCACCGTCGAGATCCAGCTCGTCGACCCGGAGTAGTCCGCTAGTCGAAGCCGTGGCTGCGGACCGCGGCGACGCCGCCGTCGCGCAGGGCCTCGAGCACCGCGCGTTCGTGCGGGACCGTGTCGGCGGGCAGGTCGGCGAGGGCGAACCAGTCCAGGCCCGCGGTCTTCCCGTCCTCGGCGCGACGTGGCTCGCCGGCCCAGTGTCGGCAGGTGAAGAAGAAGTCGACGCGTTCGTCGACCGGGTTCCCGTTGCGCCGGGTGCGGTGCACCGCGGTCAGCGGGACGAGGTCGGCGGGGTCGACGGTGACGCCGAGCTCCTCGTGGGCCTCGCGCACCGCGGCGGCGGCCGCGTCCTCTCCCGCCTCGACGTGCCCGGCCGCGGCGGCGGCCCAGTGGCCGTCCATGAACCCGGTGCCCGCACGCAGCTGGAGCAGTACCTCGGTGCGTTCACCGGTGCCGCGCAGCAGCAGGACGTAGGACGCCGGGACGACCCGGTAGCGCTCGCTCACGCCGTCGACCCTAGGTGCCGTACCGCCGTTCGCCGACGGCAACACCGGGGTAACCCGGCGGTCCTACCGTCGGGCGGATGGCGGCCCCCACCTCGCGCCCGGCACCGGTCGGCGACCGGCTCGGCGTCGTGCCGCCGCGGGACTCGGAGCTGCGGTTCCGCACCGTGCACGGCTACCGGCGGGCGTTCCGGGTGGCCGGCTCCGGGCCCGCGGTCGTGCTCGTGCACGGGATCGGCGACAGCTCGGCCACGTGGGAGGCGGTGTTCCCCGCACTGGCCCGGCGGCATCTGGTGATCGCCCCGGACCTGCTCGGGCACGGGCACTCGGACAAGCCGCGCGCCGACTACTCCGTCGCCGCCTACGCCAACGGGGTCCGCGACCTGCTCGGAGTCCTCGGGGTGCCCCGCGCGACGCTGGTGGGGCACTCGCTCGGCGGCGGCGTCGCCATGCAGTTCGCCTACCAGTACCCCGAACGCACCGAGCGTCTCGTGCTGGTCGGCACCGGCGGGGCGGGACCGGAGGTCACGCCGCTGCTGCGCGCGGTGAGCCTGCCCGGCGCGCACGCGGTGCTGGCGGCCTCGCAGCTGCCGCCGCTGCGGTGGCAGCTCGGGTGGGCCCTGGACGCGCTGCGCCTGGTCGGGGCCGACCTCGGCCGCGACGCCGCCGACCTGCTCCGGCTGGTCGACGCGCTGCCCGACGCGACGTCCCGGACGGCGTTCATCCGGACGCTGCGCGCCGTCGTCGACTGGCGCGGGCAGGTGGTGACCATGCTCGATCGCTGCTACCTGACCCGTGGGATGCCGACCATGCTCGTGTGGGGCGCCCGGGACGCCGTCGTGCCGCTGGCGCACGCCCGCACCGCGCACGCCGCGATGCCGGGCAGCAGGCTGGAGGTCTTCGACGACGCCGGGCACTTCCCGCACCACAGCGACCCGGCCCGGTTCGTCGGGGTGCTGGAGGAGTTCCTGGGGTCCACCGACCCGGCGCGGTGGAGCCCGGAGCAGTGGCGCCAGCTGCTGCGCTGCCCCGCTCCCCCGCCCGCCGGCGTCGCCGGGGCGCGGCCGGGACCGGTCTCGGCGACCTGACCCCGGGCCCGCGGTCAGAACACGAACCCCAGCCAGGTGCCGGCACAGCCGTGGCAGGCGCCGTGCGTCGTCGCGGCGCGGTGCACCGGGCGCAGGCAGATCACGCAGTGGGTCAGCCGGCGCCGGGCCCGGCGCAGCAGACCGTCACGCACCTGGCGGACGGCGAGCCCGGCGTCGCCGTCCGGGTCGTCGCAGCCGGGCAGGACGGGTACCTCCACCGCGTCCGCCGGGTCCAGCACCGGGAGACGGCCGTCCCGTCGTGGTTCCGGGCGGGCCAGCAGCACCGGACCCGCCGGGGCGAACCCGAGCATCAGCTGCGGCGGCTCTCCGGCGACGAACCAGGCCACCGGGTCCGGCGTCGCGCCGGGCGGGAGGAGCCCCGCCGAGCGCAGGTCGGCGTCGGTCCAGCCGCCGCGACGCAGGTCGGCCGGGGTCAGCCCGAAGTGCCGCAACCCGTCGGCGGGCAGGTCGAGCTCGCGCAGCTCCGCCGGGGACGGGACGCCGACGTAGACGGTCCCGCGCTCCCCCACCGGCTCCGGGACGGGCCCGGTGTCGTGGCCGTCCGCGACGCGCCACGGGGCGGCGACGAGTACGGCGAGCACCCGCGGGTCGACGCCGAGGCGCCCGGCCACCTCCGCGGTGCGGTCCTCGGTCACGTGGTCCCCGATCCCTGCCTCCGTCACACGCGCCGGGGCGGCTCCGGTCTCGGAGCCGCCCCGGTGTGGTGCGGTGTCGGTCAGCTGCAGCCGCTGGTGGAGCCGCAGCCCTCGCAGAGGTAGCAGGACCCGGCGGGGCGCATCTTCGTCCCGCAGGTCATGCACAGCGGTGCGTCGGCGGCCTTGCCCAGACGCAGCTCGAGCAGCTCGGTGGAGCTGCCGACCTCGACCGGCGCCGGATCGACACCGGCCTCCTTGCGCTCCTCGGTCGTCGGCACGGAGGAGCGGAACTCCTCCATGTCGAGCTTCTCGCCGGTGCCGTAGTCGTTCTCGACCTGGGCGGACCGCTCGTCGGAGGAGAAGATGCCCAGCTGGGCGCGCTTCTCGTACGGCAGGTGGTCCAGCGCCAGGCGGCGGAACAGGTAGTCCAGCACCGAGGTCGCGATCCGGACGTCCGGGTCGTCGGTCATCCCGGCAGGCTCGAAGCGCAGGTTGGAGAACTTCGAGACGTAGAACTCCAGCGGGATGCCGTACTGCAGACCCACCGAGATCGACATCGAGAAGGCGTCCATCACGCCGGCCAGGGTCGAGCCCTGCTTGCCGAGCTTGACGAAGATCTCGCCGAGGCCGTCGTCGGGGTAGCTGCCGGCGGTGAGGTAGCCCTCGGCGCCACCGACGGTGAACGACACGGTCTCGCTGGGCCGCTTCTTCGGCAGCCGCTTGCGGACCGGCCGCTGCTCGACGACGACGTGCTTCTCCGGCTCGGCGTCGGCCTTCTTGTCGCCGCCCTTGCCGGCGGACAGCGGCTGGCCGACCTTGCAGTTGTCGCGGTAGATCGCCAGGGCCTTGAGGCCGAGGCGCCACCCCTCGAGGTAGATCCGCTCGACGTCCTCGACGCTCGCCCGCTCGGGCATGTTGACCGTCTTGGAGATGGCACCGGACAGGAACGGCTGCGCGGCGGCCATCATGCGGACGTGGCCCATCGGGGCGATCGTCCGGTCGCCCATGGCACAGTCGAACACCTCGTAGTGCTCGGGCTTCATGCCCGGGGCGTCGACCACGTGGCCGTGCTCGGCGACGTACTCGACGATCGCCTCGGCCTGCTCGGCCTGGTAGCCGAGGTTGTCCAGGGCGCGGCGCACCGACTGGTTGACGATCTGCATGGAGCCGCCGCCGACCAGCTTCTTGAACTTGACCAGCGCCAGGTCCGGCTCGATGCCGGTCGTGTCGCAGTCCATCATCAGGCCGATCGTGCCGGTCGGGGCCAGCACCGACGCCTGCGCGTTGCGCCAGCCGTTGACCTGCCCGATGTCCTGGCACTGCTTCCAGACCTCGGTGGCGAGCTTCTGCACCGGGGTGCTGGAGGCGAAGGTGCGGATGCGGTCGTTCTCCGCGGCGTGCTTGCGGATGACGCGCTGGTGGGACTCGGCGTTGCGGGCGTAGCCCTCGTACGGGCCGACGACGCCGGCGAGCTCGGCGGAGCGCTTGTACGCGGCACCGGTCATCAGCGAGGTGATGGACCCGGCGAGCGCGCGGCCGCCCTCGGAGTCGTAGGCGTGGCCGGTCGCCATGAGCAGCGCGCCGAGGTTGGCGTAGCCGATGCCCAGCTGGCGGAACTTCCGGGTGGTGTCGGCGATCGGCTCGGTCGGGAAGTCCGCGAAGCAGATCGAGATGTCCATCGCGGTGATGATCAGCTCGACGGCCTTGGCGAAGGTCTCGGCGTCGAACCGGTCGTCGGAGTCGAGGAACTTCAGCAGGTTCAGCGACGCCAGGTTGCAGCTGGAGTTGTCCAGGTGCATGTACTCCGAGCACGGGTTCGACGCGCTGATGCGGCCGGACTCCGGGGTGGTGTGCCAGTCGTTGATCGTGCCGTCGTACTGGATGCCGGGGTCGGCGCAGTTCCAGGCCGCCTCGGCGATGCCGCGGAACAGCGTGCGGGCGTCGACGCGCTCGATGACCTCACCGGTCATGCGGGCACGCAGACCGAAGTCGGTGCCCCCCTCGACGGCGCGCATGAACTCGTCGGTGACGCGGACGGAGTTGTTGGCGTTCTGGTACTGCACCGAGGTGATGTCGGAGCCGCCCAGGTCCATGTCGAAGCCGGCGTCGCGCAGGACGCGGACCTTGGCCTCCTCCTTGGCCTTGGTCTCGACGAACTCCTCGATGTCGGGGTGGTCGACGTCGAGGACGACCATCTTCGCCGCGCGCCGCGTGGCGCCGCCGGACTTGATGGTGCCCGCGGAGGCGTCGGCACCGCGCATGAACGAGACCGGGCCCGAGGCGGTGCCGCCGGAGGACAGCAGCTCCTTCGACGAGCGGATGCGCGAGAGGTTCAGGCCGGCACCGGAGCCGCCCTTGAAGATCAGGCCCTCCTCGCGGTACCAGTTCAGGATCGACTCCATCGTGTCGTCGACCGAGAGGATGAAGCAGGCGCTGACCTGCTGCGGGCTGGCGGTCCCGACGTTGAACCACACCGGCGAGTTGAAGCTGAACACCTGGTGGATCAGCATCCAGGTCAGCTCGTGGTCGAAGATCTCGGCGTCGCCGTCGGTGGCGAAGTAGCCGTGCTCGAGACCGGCCCGCTTGTAGGTGCCGACGACCCGCTCGACGAGCTGCTTGAGGCTGGACTCGCGGGTGTCCGAGCCCACCGCGCCGCGGAAGTACTTGCTGGTGACGATGTTGGTGGCGTTGACCGACCAGCTGCGCGGGAACTCGACGCCGCGCTGCTCGAAGTTGACGGTGCCGTCGCGCCAGTTCGTCATGACGACGTCGCGGCGCTCCCACTCCACCTCCTCGTAGGGGTGGACCCCTTCGGTGGTGAAGACACGCTGCACGGTCAGGCCGGGCGCGCGCTTGGCGCCGGTCTTCCCGCGGCCACGCGACGGCTTGGCCGCCGCGCTCTCACCGGTGTCTGTCGTCGGGCCCCCGACGGTCTCGGTCATGAACTGCCTCCGCACATCCGACGCTTCTCCGCCCGCACGCTGGGGTGCGCGGACGGCTCTCTTCCCGGTACGACCGGCGACGACGACGCGCCGCTCAGCCGTCCGGGTGGTGACCGGCCTCGTCGTCGGCTGCTTCCCCGGCAGCCGCCGAACGCAGGTCGGCGATCTCCTTCTCGAAGTCCTCGATGGAGGAGAAGGACCGATAGACACTCGCGAACCGCAGGTACGCGACCTCGTCGAGCTCACGCAGCGGCCCGAGGATCGCCAGCCCGACCTCGTGGCTGGGGAGCTCCGCCGCCCCGCGCGCCCGCACCGTCTCCTCGACCCGGTGGGCGAGCTGTTGCAGGTCGTCCTCGTCGACCGGCCGGCCCTGGCACGCCCGCCGAACCCCGCCGACGACCTTCTGCCGGCTGAAGGGCTCGGTCACCCCGCTGCGCTTGACGACGGCGAGCACGGCCTCCTCGACCGTGGTGAACCGTCGTCCGCACGAGGTGCAGGACCGGCGCCGGCGGGTGCAGGTCCCGTCGTCGGCGGTCCGGGAGTCGATCACGCGGGAGTCCGGGTGTCGGCAGAACGGGCAGCGCATGGACGCTCACACCCTTCTTCCGTGACGTTCCGGAAACTCTCCGCAGCGATCCGTCCCCCCAACCAGTGGCGGAACGACACCAATGTAACCCCTACATCTAGGGGTACGCCATCCCGGGCCCGGTGCCACGCCGAGCTTCGCCCGATCGGGAACCGAGCCTCGCACACCACGTTCCGCGACCGGTCCGTCGCCGACGATCATGGAGCGGGGCATCGGCGCTGGTGGCACCGAGGAACGTCGCGGGCGGCGCCGTCCGTCGCGCCGGAGGGACCGCGACCGGCGGCCACCCGATGCGGGGACACGCCCTGCGGACGCGCCCGGCGGCACGTCGCCGACTCCTCCGGCGACATCCCGGCGACCATGTCCCGACACCCGCGCGCCACCCCGCGCACGCCGTCACCCGATGCGACGCCGACGCGGCGTCCGTCGCTCCGCACCGTCACCACCTCGGACCGCCCCGCAGCGCACGGCCGTGCGAACCACGGGGTGCGGCGCCGCACTGCGCGGCGCCGGCCGACGTCAGCGCACGGCGCCGACCGACGGCAC
>NZ_JAMXSG010000409.1:0-3590 GCF_024124365.1 Pseudonocardia sp. McavD-2-B | reverse complement strand
GGCGTTCGGGCTGGGGTGCCCGGCGGCGTCGCGGCGCCAGGCCCGCAGCGCGGACGCCGGCGAGCCGCCCACCAGCGGCGCGACGGCCACCGTGACCACCGCGGTGACCCGGGCCGGGGCCAGGTTGACCACGTCGTCGAGACGGGCCGAGGCCCACCCGAAGCGGGCGTGCCGGGCGGTGCGGTAGCCGACCATCGCGTCGAGGGTGTTCACCGCTCGGTAGCCCAGCAGCCCCGGGATGCCGGCGACCGCGCCCCACACCAGCGGCCCGACGACGGCGTCGGAGGTGTTCTCGGCCAGCGACTCGGTCCCGGCTCGGGCCATGCCGTCGGCGTCGAGCAGCTCCGGGTCGCGCGCGCACAGGTGCGGGATCCGGGCGCGGGCGGCGGCCAGGTCACCGGAGTCGAGCGACGCGGCCAGCGCGGCACCCTCCCCCACCAGCGAGGTCCCGCCGAGCACGGCCCAGGTGGCGACGGCGGTCAGCCCGGCCCGCACGACGGGCTCGGCCCGGGCCCCCGCACGCGTCGCGGCCGCCTCGGCGACCACCCCCGCCGCGACCACCGCCCCGACCAGGATCGCGGTGTAGGCCACCCCGGGTGCGACGGCGTCGCGGTGCATCCGGCCCTCCAGCCGGGCGGCGAGCGTGCCGAAGCCGGCGACCGGGTGGCCCCGGCGCGGGTCGCCGAGCAGTGCGTCGGCGACGATCCCGGCGGCCAGTCCGGCCGCGCGGCCACGTGTTCCCATGCGCCGAACCTAGAGCGGCGCGCGCGCAGGGTGCGGGCAGGCCGGGCAGGATCATGGGCATGCGCACGGACCTCAAGCCGGACGAGATGGGCAGCGGCCCGTTCTACAAGCTCCTGACCAGCGTCGTCGTCCCCCGACCCATCGCCTGGGTCTCCACCCGCTCGGCCGACGGCGTCGACAACCTCGCCCCGCACTCGTTCTTCACGGTGTCCTGCGTGGACCCGCCCATGATCCAGTTCACGTCGGTCGGGAAGAAGGACTCGCTGCGCAACGTGTCGCAGACCCGCGAGTTCGTCGTCTGCCTGGCGAACGAGCCGATGTTCGAGCGGATCAACGCGACGGGCACGGACTTCCCGTCCGAGATCAGCGAGTTCGCCTCGGTGGGGCTGACCGCCGAGGCGTCCTCGGTCGTGGCGCCGCCGCGGGTCGCCGAGTCACCGGTGGCTCTGGAGTGCGTGCTGCACGCGAACATCGAGCTCGGCAACTCGACCGTCGTCATCGGCCGGGTCGTGCACGCCGCGATCGAGGAGAGCGTGTTCGTCACCGACGAGCGCGGCAACTCCCTGCCCGACGTCCGCCGGCTCGCCCCGCTGGCCCGCCTGGGCCGCAACGAGTGGTCCCGGCTGGGCGAGATCCTGGAGATCAGCCGCATCCCCTACCAGCAGTGGCCGGGTCACTTCGGCGAGCAGTGACCCGGCCCGCCGGTCAGAGGGTGTACTCGGTGGGCGGCGTGGCGGCGGGGTCGGCGTGGATCTCGCCCTCCCGGCCGCGCAGCTCCACCCGGCGGATCTTCCCGGAGATCGTCTTCGGGAGCTCGAAGAACTCGAGGCGGCGGATCCGCTTGTAGGGGGCGAGGTTGTCGTAGGCGAACTGCAGGATCGCCGCCGCCGTCTCCTCGGTCGGCTCGTGCCCCGTGGCGAGCACCACGTAGGCCTTCGGCACGGCGAGGCGGACCGGGTCCGGGGACGGCACGACCGCGGCCTCGGCGACCGCCGGGTGCTCGATCAGCACGCTCTCCAGCTCGAACGGGCTGATCCGGTAGTCGCTGGCCTTGAACACGTCGTCGGCCCGGCCGACGTAGGTGATGTAGCCCGACTCGTCGCGGGAGCCGACGTCGCCGGTGTGGTAGTACCCGCCGGCCATGGCCTCGGCGTTGCGCTCCGGGTCGTCGGCGTAGCCCACCATCAGCCCGGTCGGGCGGTGGTCGAGGTCCAGGCAGATCTCACCCTCGTCGGCGACCTTCCCGGTGGTCGGGTCGACCAGCGCGACGACGAACCCGGGGATCGGCCTGCCCATCGAGCCCGGCTTGACCGGCTGCCCGGGCGGGTTGCCGATCTGCACCGAGGACTCGGTCTGGCCGAACCCGTCGCGGATGCGCAGGCCCCACGCCTTCTCGACCTGCTCGATGACCTCGGGGTTGAGCGGTTCCCCCGCCCCGACGACCTTGGACGGCGGCGTCGCCAGCCCGGACAGGTCGGCCTGGATGAGCATCCGCCACACCGTCGGCGGGGCGCAGAAGCTCGTCACCCCGCAGGAGTCCAGGACCGACAGGACGGACTCGGCGTCGAACCGGGCGTAGTTCATGACGAGCACGGTCGCCTCGGCGATCCACGGCGCGAACACGTTGGACCAGGCGTGCTTGGCCCAGCCGGGCGAGGAGATGTTGAGGTGCACATCGCCGGGCTCGAGGCCGATCCAGTACATCGTCGACAGGTGCCCGACCGGGTAGGACGTGTGGGTGTGCTCCACCAGCTTCGGCTTGGCGGTGGTGCCGGAGGTGAAGTACAGCAGCAGCGTGTCCGACGCCTTCGTGGCGCCGTCCGGGGTGAACTCGGCGGCGGCCGAGTAGGCCTCGCCGGTGTAGTCGCGCCAGCCCGCCACGGCGCCGCGGACGGCGATACGGGTGTAGTCGCCGTCGACGTCGTCGAACTTGCCGGCGTCGTCCGCCCCGACGACAACGTGCGCGGCCCGCCCGCGGTCCACCCGGTCCTGCAGGTCGGCCGGGGTGAGCAGGGTGGTCGCGGGGATGACGACGGCGCCCAGCTTCATCGCCGCCAGCAGCGTCTCCCACAGCTCCAGCTGGTTGCCGAGCATGAGGATGATCCGGTCGCCCCGGGCGACGCCCTGCTCCCGCAGCCAGTTCGCGACCCGGTTGGACCGCTCGGACAGCTCCGCCCACGTCCAGTGCGCCTGCGAACCGTCCTGTTCGACGATCCACAGCGCCTTCCGCGCGCCCCGCTCGGGGTCGGCCGCGACGACGTCGAAGTGGTCGAGCGCGAAGTTGAACTCATCGAGCTCCGGCCAGCGGAAGTCGCGGTAGGCCGTGTCGTAGTCCTCGCGGTGGGTGAGCAGGAAGTCGCGGGCGGCGAGGAACTTCTCCGTCGCCGGGCTGCCGGTCGCCATGGGGTGCACCTCGGTGGGCTCGTGCGGGGGGCCCGTGCCCCGGGCCCGTCGTGCGGGGCCGCCCGTGCGGCCGTACCGCGACCCTAGTCACTCCACCGGTGCCCCGGCAGTGCGCGACGGCCGCTGCCGGTCGGGCACCGACCGTGCGGCGCCGATCACGCGATGGTGGCGGCGAGGTCGGCCCGCCCGGGCGGGCCGGTGATCGTAAGGTGCCCGCGTGACCGCGCCGAACCTGCCGAAGGTGCCGACCCCCGACGTGTCGGTGTCCCGCCTGCGGGTGGGCCGGTACGGGCCGCGGCTGCTGCTGCGCGGCGTGCTCGTGGGGCTGGCGCTGCTGATCCTCGTGCTGCTGCTGGCCGGCTGCGGCAACGGCGAGCTGCCCGCGGCGTGGCGCACCCCGTCGCCGGTCCCGACGACGTCGCCGACCCCGACCCCGACCCCGA
>NZ_JAMXSG010000408.1:0-3608 GCF_024124365.1 Pseudonocardia sp. McavD-2-B | reverse complement strand
GGCTTCGCCTTCGTCCCGATCTTCCTGGGCGGCGGCGGCCGGCAGTACCACTACAACTACGGCGGCAGCGGCGGCGTCGGCCAGGTCGCGACCGGCGGGGACGTGTCCCCCCCGCCGAGCGGCCCGCCGACCCGGCCGCGCGGGCCTGGCGCGCCGCGGAGCTGCCCGGGGCCGCGACCGGGATCCCGGCCCGGCTCTCCGGCCGCAGGACGACGCCCGCGTCGGGACCCGGAGCCCGGTCCGCGGGCGACACCGGTGGTCGATCAGCACGTTCCCGCCGCGCGGAGGGCGGGAACGTGCTCGTCGGCGTGTCCGACGGCGGGGCACTGGGCGTCGCGCCCCTGCTCGGGCAGCTCTCGGCCGCGCAGCTCGACGTGCTGGCCGGTGAGGCCCCGGGGCTGCTGGTCACCCCGTGGCGCACCCTCGTGCTGCCCACCCCGGCAGCCGGTGCCGCCGACCGGCTGGCCGGGGCGGGACTCGTCGTCGACCCCGGGCACCCCGCGCTGCGGGTGAGCGCCTGCGCCGGATCGCCGGGCTGCGCGAAGTCCCTGGCCGACGTGCGTGCCCATGCGCTCGACCTGATCGGCCGGGGCGGCCCGCGGACGGGCGCGGGGCCGGACATGCTGCACGTCGTCGGCTGCGCCCGCCGCTGCGGCGCCCCGCACGCCGCGCACCGCGACGCCGTGGCCACCGGGCCGGGCACCTACGTCATCGACGGACACACGATCACGACCGAGGAGCTCCGCTGAGCGGGTACGACTACATCACCGACGGCAACGAGATCTACCGCCGCTCGTTCGCGACGATCCGCGCGGAGACCGACCTCTCCGGGCTCCCGCCCGGCGTCGACGACATCGCCGTCCGCATGATCCACGCCTGCGGCCAGGTCGACCTCGTCGACGACATCGCCGCCTCCGACGGCGTCGTCGCGGCCGCACGCGCCGCGCTGCGGGCCGGTGCCCCGATCCTGTGCGACGCGATGATGGTCGCCTCCGGGGTGACCGCCGCCCGGCTGCCCGCGGACAACGAGGTGCTCTGCCTGCTGCGCGACGCCCGGGTGCCCGACCACGCGCGGCGGATCGGCAACACCCGGTCCGCGGCCGCGCTGGAGCTGCTCGCCGACCGCTTCGAGGGCGCGGTGCTCGCGATCGGGAACGCCCCGACCGCGCTGTTCCACGTGCTGGACCTCATCGACCGCGGCGACGCACCCCGCCCGGCCGCGGTCATCGGCATCCCGGTGGGGTTCATCGGCGCCGCCGAGTCCAAGGCCGCCCTCGCCGAGCGGACCGACCTGGAGCACCTCGTCGTCCACGGCCGTCGTGGCGGGTCGGCGATCACCGCGGCGGCGCTGAACGCGCTGGCCCACGAGCAGGAGATCATCGCGTGAACGAGCGTGCGAGTGCCGCGCAGCAGCACAGCGTGACAGGCACCCTCTACGGCGTCGGCCTCGGTCCGGGCGACCCCGAGCTGACCACGATCAAGGCCGCCCGGCTCGTCCGCGACGCCGACGTCATCGCCTACCACTCGGCCCGGCACGGCCGCTCCATCGCGCGCCGGATCGCCGAACCGCACCTGTCGGGCACCGCGATCGAGGAGGCGCTGGTCTACCCGGTCACCACCGAGGCCACCGACCACCCCGGCGGCTACCAGGGTGCGATCGACGCGTTCTACACCGAGGCCGCCGCCCGGCTCGCCGCGCACCTCGACGCGGGCCGCGACGTCGTGCTGCTCGCCGAGGGCGACCCGCTCTTCTACGGCTCCTACATGCACATGCACAAGCGGCTGGCCGGGCGCTACCCGACCGAGGTCGTCCCGGGCGTCACCTCGATCAGCGGCGCCGCCGCGGCGATCGGGCAGCCGCTGGTGGAGCGCGACGAGGTGCTCACCGTGCTGCCGGGCACGCTGCCCCGCGAGGAGCTCGCAAGGCGGCTCGCGGGCACCGACTCGGCGGCGGTGATGAAGCTCGGGCGCACCTTCACCACGGTCCGCGGGGCGATGGCCGACGCCGGCGTGCTCGACCGGGCCCGCTACGTCGAGCGGGCCACGATGGAGGGCCAGCGGACCGGCTCGCTGTCCGACGTGGATCCCTCGGACGTGCCCTACTTCGCGATCGCCCTGGTCCCCGGTGAGGTCGCCGCCTCGGTGCCCGAGGAGGCCGTCGGGTCCGTCGCGGAGCCCGGAGGCGCGGCGGCCGAGGAGCGGTCGGTGCGCGGGCCGGGTGAGGTCGTCGTGGTCGGGACCGGTCCCGCCGGGCGGGACTGGCTGACCCCGCAGGTCGCCCGCGCCCTGTCGGAGGTGGACGACCTCGTCGGCTACGGCCCCTACCTGGACCGGGTGCCGCCGAACCCGCGTCAGACCCGGCACGCCTCGGACAACAAGGTCGAGTCCGAGCGGGCGGCGCACGCGCTGGACCTGGCCGCCTCGGGGCGGCGGGTCGCCGTCGTCTCCGCCGGGGACCCGGGGGTGTTCGCGATGGCGACCGCGGTGCTGGAGGTGGCGGCGGAGCCGAAGTACCACGACGTCCCGGTCCGGGTGCTGCCCGGCATGTCCGCGGCGCAGGCCGTGGCGGCCGCCGTCGGTGCCCCGCTGGGGCACGACCACGCCCTGATCTCGTTGTCCGACCGGCTCAAGCCGTGGGACGTGGTCGCGGACCGGCTGCGTGCCGTGGCCGCGGCGGACCTGGCGATCGCGATCTACAACCCGCGCTCGAAGGCCCGGCCGTGGCAGGTCGGCGCGGCCCGTGACGTGCTGCTGGAGCACCGTGCACCGGAGACCCCGGTGGTGCTGGGACGCGACGTCGGCGGCGCCGGGCAGCGGATCGTCGTCACCACGCTGGGCGAGCTGGACCCGGAGCAGGTCGACATGCGCACCCTGGTGGTGGTCGGCTCGTCGACGACCCGGGCGGTCGAGCGCGGCGGCGCGACCGTCGTGTTCACGCCCCGGCACTACGGCCCCGGCGGCACGACGACCGGCTGACCACATCCGCCGGTTGTCGACATCCTGACGGATGCCGGTTCCGCGCTAGCGTCACGCCGTGCAACTGCAGGTGCGGCGCTTCGGGCCCGACGACTGGGAGCCGGCCCGCGCAGCCCGACTCGCCTCGGTGCGGGACGGCTTCGGTGAGGACAGCGACTTCTACCGCGAGCAGGCGGCCATGGAACCGGCCGCCTGGCGGGCGGTCCTGGCCGAGCACGTCCGTTTCGGAGCCTTCGACGGCGACCAGCCGGTCGGCACCGCCTGCTGGCGGACCGGTGACGACGGCGACGGGCAGCTCTACGGCATGTGGGTCCATCCCGACGCGCGCGGGACCGGGCTGGCCGACGCGCTCGTCGACGCCGTCGTCGCGGCCGCGCGCGAACTCGGCTCGGCCACCCTGTCGCTGAAGGTGGAGCCGGGCAACGCCCGGGCGATCGCCTTCTACGTCCGTACCGGGTTCGTCGCCGACGGCGACCCCGGCCCGGGACTGGTCGTCATGACCCGCCCGGTCTGACCGCGGCGGCGAGCCCCAGCAGGGCCGTCAGCCCGGTCAGGCCGGCGGGCCGCAGGTCCCCGTCGAGGCCCCGCAGCGCCGCGGTCGCCGCGCCGGCGGCCCGGCCGGCGGCGAGCCC
>NZ_JAMXSG010000407.1:0-3710 GCF_024124365.1 Pseudonocardia sp. McavD-2-B | reverse complement strand
GCCGCACCCGGCGCCCCGGCCGAAGCCCCAGCCGCGTCCGCACAACGGCACCGTCGGTGACGCCGCCGCGGCCGCGGGCCTGGACCACCTGCACTCCACGGGCGGCGACGGCCCGGCCGTCACCGGACGGGTCCAGGGCGGCGCCGGCGCGCCGGTCCCCGGGGCGGTCGTCACCGTCACCCGGCTGTCCGGCGACCAGGTCGGTCGCACCACGACCGACGACGACGGCCACTACCGCATCGCCGTCGACCAGCCCGGACGCTTCCTGGTCGTCGCGGCCTCGGCGGCGCTGCCGCCGCACGCCGCGACCGTCTCGGTCGGCACCGAGCCGGTCCGCCACGACGTGCGGCTGTCGGTCAGCAGCGGCATCCGCGGCACCGTGCTCGACGCCGCGGGCACCCCGCTGCCCGGGGTCACCGTCTCGCTGATCGACCACGGCGGCGACGTCGCCGCGGCAGGCCGATCCGGTGAGGGCGGCCGCTGGGCGCTCGACGGCGTCCCGGCCGGGCGCTACACGCTCACCGCCGCCGGCGAGGGCGTCGACCCGGTGGCGGTCGGCGTCGAGGTGCCCGGCTCCGGCACGGCGGTCCAGGACCTGCGGCTGCCGCAGCGCTCCCGGCTCACCGGCCGGGTCACCGCGGCGCCCGACGGGCACCCGGTGGCGCACGCACTGGCCACGCTGATCGACGCCGAGGGCGCCGTCGTCGGGTCGCGGCTGTCCGGCCCGGACGGGACCTTCGCGTTCGAGGGCCTGCCCGCGGGCAGCTACACCCTCGCGACCAGCGGCTACGCCCCGGTCGCGAACGTGGTCGCACTCGAGCCGGGCCGGGTGACCCACTCCGACGTGGAGTTCCCGCTCCCGCTCGACGGGCAGGCGTCCAGGAACGGCGCCGCGTCCCCGACGGTCGACGGCAACGGGCTGCAGAACGGCCGGCACGTCCGGGAGGGCGAGCAGGGTCTGCGGGGCGAGGCGCACCGCTGACCCACCCGTCCGTGTTCCACGTGGAACGCCCCGGCTCCCCCGTCACGGGAGGGCCGGGGCGTTCGGCGTCTACAGCGCGATCGCCGCGCCCACCCCCGACCGCGGGTCGACCGCGGCGTGCAGCGTCCCCCGCCCGCCGCCGCCCGGGACGGCGACCCCGGTCCCGACCGCGCACATCCGGCCCAGGGCCCAGGCACCCGCGTCCTCCACGACGTGCCCGCGACGGGTCAGACCGGCGAGGGTGCCGGCCCCGAGCCGCGACTCGACGACGAGCCCGTGCGGCTCCCAGCCGCGCGGCGCGAAGGACGCGGGGAACGCCGTCGAGTGCCAGGTCGGCGCGTCGATCGCGGCCTGCAGGTCCAGCCCGCCGTGCATCAGTGCGAGCAGGAAGGCGAGCTGCCACTGGTCCTGCTGGTCCCCACCGGGCGTCCCGAAGGCGAGCGCGGGCTCGCCGTCGCGCAGCGCCAGCGACGGCGACAGCGTCGTGCGCGGTATCCGCCCGGGCGCCAGCGTGCTCGCGAGCCCCTCCTCCAGCCAGAACATCTGGCCGCGGGTGCCGAGGCAGAAGCCCAGCGCCGGGATCGTCGGTGACGACTGCAGCCAGCCCCCCGACGGCGTCACCGAGATCATGTTCCCGGCGGCGTCGACGACGTCGACGTGCACCGTGTCCCCGCGGGCGACGCCGTCCCGCGACACCGTCGGCTCGCCGGTGCCCGGCCCCTCCGTCCCGGAGCCGCGCCCGGCGCCCGGGGTCGCCGCGTAGTCCCCGATCCGCGGCGTGCGTCCGCCCGGCGCGCCGGGTCGCAGCCCGCCGTCCGAGGCCGGGCCGATCAGGCCCCGCCGGTCGTCGGTATAGGCGTCGGAGAGCAGGTCGGCGAGCAGGTCGGGGGTCGCGCCGTCGCCGTACCAGGCCTCCCGGTCGGCGAAGGCGAGCTTCGCGGCCTCGGCGGCGGCGTGCACCGTGTCGAGGGTCGCGACACCGCCGGGCAGCTCCAGGTCCAGGCCCGCCAGCAGCCGCAGCTGCTGCAGCAGGACCGGTCCCTGCGACCACGGGCCGCACTTCGCGACCGACCAGCCGGTCCCGGCGTCGGCGACGAGCGCGTCCTCGTAGTGCGCCGACCAGCCGGCCAGGTCGTCGGCGGTGAGCAGGCCGGTGTGGTCGCGCCCGGTCTCGTCCCGGACCGGGGTCGCGGCGAACCGGCCGATCTCCTCGGCGACGAACCCGCGGTACCAGGCGTCGCGGGCGGCGTCGATCCGCGCCTCCCGGCTCGGGCCGACGGCCTCGTCGAGCAGCCGGCGCCAGGTCGCGGCCAGCACGGGCAGCCGCACCAGCTCGCCCGCGGCGGGGACCCGACCGTCGGGCAGCCAGGTCGCCGCCGACGACGGCCAGTGCGTGCGGAAGTGGTCGGCGACCGTGCCGATGGCCGCGGGCACCCGCGGGACCAGCGGGAACCCGCCCGCGGCGTAGCCGAGCGCCGGTGCGAGGACATCGGCGAGCTCCCATGTGCCGTGATCGCGGAGCAGGGTCAGCCAGCCCTCCCAGGCCCCGGGGACCGTCGCCGGGAGCAGGCCGGTGCCGGGGACGATCGTGAGGCCCAGGTCGCGCAGCCGGTCGGCCGTCGCGGCGGCCGGTGCCACGCCCTGGGCGCACAGCACCCGCGGGACGGGGTCGGCCGCGGTGACGAACACGGCGGGCAGCTCACCTCCCGGCCCGCACAGGTGCGGCTCGACCACCTGCAGCACGAACCCGCAGGCGACGGCGGCGTCGAAGGCGTTCCCGCCCCGCGCCAGCACCGTGGCCGCGGCGGCGGTGCCGAGATGGTGGGTGCTGCTGACCGCGCCGTGCGGCCCGATCCGGTCGTGTCCTCTGGGTGCCACGACCCGGATCCTCACACGCTCGCGTGTGACCCGCGGACCTCAGGCGAGGTCGCGCAGCTCGCTCACCAGCGGGACCTCCAGCACCCGGTCCGAGGACATCCACTCGCGCAGCGCGTGGGTGGCCAGCACGTCGTCGGTGTTGTAGCCCAGCAGCCGCTCCCGCTGGACCGGGTCGGGCTCGCCGCCGTCGAGCGCGACGGCGTCGCGGTACCAGCGCATGGAGTTCTCCCCACCCGCCTCCGGGTCCCGCCAGGAGAACCCGGCGGCGGGAGCGATCTTCTTCAGCCCCTTGCCCTGCGAGCACAGGAACCAGGTGGAGACCACGCCGTAGAGGTCCACCCAGCACGGGTCCGCGACGAACGCGCGCACCTCGGCCTCGGTCGGTACCCCGGGCATCCCGGCGAACCGCTGCGCCGAGGCGATCATCCAGCGGTTCTCGGCCTGCTCGTTGTAGCAGTAGGCGGCGAACGTGCGCCCGGACGCGAGCGTGGCGGCGCGCAGGCCCGCGAACCACGTCCAGAACTCCCCGAACGAGCGCCCCTCGTCGCGGGTGGGCAGCGGGTCCCAGGTCGCGAACGCCCGGTAGCCGGGCTCCGGGTCCCCGTCACGCGCACCGCCGGGCAGCGTCAGCAGCGCACCCCACAGGTAGGCCCCGGACTCGCCGAAGCTCTCCATGTCGACGTCGACCTCGACGTCGGCGCGAGTGACCGGCACCCGCGGCACCCGGCGGGCGACGGCGAGTCCCCGGCGGCGCGCACGGGCCAGCGCCACGAGGTCGGTGAACGGCGGCCCGGGCAGGGGGCCGGTCAGCTCGGCGGGCGGGTCCGCCGGGTCCAGCGCGGCCAGTCCC
>NZ_JAMXSG010000406.1:0-3712 GCF_024124365.1 Pseudonocardia sp. McavD-2-B | reverse complement strand
GTGCCGCGCCGCCCGGGCCGCCGTGTCACGACGGAGGGCGGGGCGCCGGGGTGGCCGCAGGGCGGGGCGCCCACGACCCCGCCGCGCAACGGCATCGGGATCGCGGCGCTGGTGCTCGGCATCCTGGCCGTGCTCACGTTCTGGCTGTTCATCGGCGGGCTCTTCGGGCTCATCGCCATCGTGCTGGGCGCGATCGGCATCAGCCGCGTGTCGAAGGGCGTCGCCACGAACCGTGGCGTGTCGATCTCCGGACTCGTGCTCGGGATCCTCGGCGTTCTGGGGACGATCGCCATGATCGCCCTGGTCGCCTTCGGGTTCAGTGTCTTCCAGCAGGTCGATGACGGCCAGTTCGCGTCGTGCCTGCAGCGCGCCGGCAACGATCAGTCGGCCATGGCCCAGTGCCAGCAGGAACTCCAGGACCGGCTCCAGGGCGAGATCGACCGCCTCGGGGACAACTGAGGCGCTACTCCCCGCGGTCGTCGGTCCCGTGTCCGGTCAGGACACGGGACCGCCCGCCGTCGTCACCGTCCGCTGCCCGCGGCGTGGAACGCACCCCCCGCACCGAACACCAGCCGGGCGAACCGCTCCCCCATCCGCAGGTGCGCCTCGGGACACGGGTGCAGCCGGTCGGGCAGCGGCAGCTCGGCCGCGTCGGCGTCGCCGTAGAGCTCACGGCCGTCGAGGTGGGACAGCGCCGGGTCCTCCGCGGCGCGCACTGCCACGATCCGGGCCAGCTCCTCGCGGATCACCGACAGCGTCAGCTTCCCCGCCGCCACCTCGGCCGGGTCGCCGGTTGCGCGGAACCGCAGCCGCCCGTCGACGACCTCCGGCGCGCCCGGGCCCGGGGTGTGCTCGTGGATCGGGCACAGCACCGGGGACACCACCAGCAGCGGGGTGTCGGGGTGCCCGTCGCGGATCGTGTCGAGGAAACCGTGCACGGCGGGCGCGAACGCCCGTCGGCGCATCAGGTCGGCGTTGACGACGTTGATCCCGATCTTGACGCTGATCATCGCGGCGGGGGTGTCGCGCAGCGTGCGGGCGACGAACGGGTCCAGCATCGCGCTGCCGGAGAACCCCAGGTTGACCAGTTCGACCCCGGCGGTGCGGGCGGCGAGCGCGGGCCAGGTGGTGCTGGGCCCCGCGGCGTTGCTGCCCTGGCTGATCGAGCTGCCGTGGTGCAGCCACACCGGGCGCCCACCGGTCGGGACGACGGCGACCGGCGCGTCGGTGCGCAGCGCGACGACCTCGGTGATCTCGTTGTGCGGCAGCCAGATCTCCACGAGCGCGTCGCGGCCGGGCAGGGTGAACCGCACCGGGCCGGGTGGGCCGTCGGTGACCGTGACCTCCCCCGTCGCCGGATCGGTCATCAGGAGCTTCCCGCCGGAGGTCGTGGCGCTGCCCGCCGGCCGGCCGTCGACGAGCAGGTCGTAGGCGCCGTCGGGCCGCAGCGGGGCACCGACGAGACCGATCCGGGTGCGCAGGGTCTCCAGCTCGACGGTCCGCGCGGCGGTGCGGAACACGACGCGTACCCCGGACGGCTGGCTCTGCGCGCCGGCCAGCTGCGGGTCGGCGTTGCGGGCCCGGGCGGTGGCGGGCAGCCGCTGCGGGAGCAGGCCCCGTTCGCCGTCGACGGCGTCGAGGACGCCGTGCAGCAGCTCGGGCCCGATCGCGGTGGTGATCACCCCGGCAGCCTGGCACGCGCGCGGCGCCGGTTCACCCGAGAATCGGACGGTGCTGATCGCCGCCGTCGTCCAGACCGTCGCGACCGTGCTGCTGGCCGGGATCGCCTGGACCGTGCAGGTGGTGGTCTACCCGGCGTTCGCGCTGGTCCCGGCCGGGTCCTGGGCCCGCTACCACGCCGCGCACAGCCGGGCGGTCACGATCGTCGTCGGGCCGCCGTGGGTCGCGCAGGGGCTCGCGACGGCGGCGCTGCTGGTCCTCGCGCCCGGCGAGCCGCTGGTGTGGGTGACCGCGGTGGCGGCCGCCGCGGGCGTCGCGGTGACCCTGCCCGCGGTGTCGCTGCACGGCCGGCTCGACCCGGCCGCGCACCCGGGGGACCTGCGTCGGCTGCTGCGGGTCAACCTGGTCCGTGCGCTCGTGTGGTCGGCCGGGTCCGTGGTGGGGGTCCTGCTGGTGACCGCCTCCGGCGCGTGACCCAGGATGGCCGGGTGACTGCGACCGAGGACGAGCGCACGGCGGCCGACGACCGCGCGCACACCGGGGTGGAGCGCGTGCTGGTGATCGCCGCGCACCCCGACGACATCGACTTCTCCTGCAGCGGCACCGTCGCGGTGTGGACCGCGGCCGGGGTCGCGGTGACCTACTGCCTGGTGACCGACGGCGACGCGGGCGGCTTCGACCCGGCCGTGCCGCGCAGCGACATCGCGGGCATCCGCCGGGCCGAGCAGACCGCCGCGGCCGCCGAGGCCGGCGTCACCGACCTGGTGTTCCTCGGCCACCCCGACGGGCGGCTGACCGTCACCCTGGAGCTGCGCCGGGACCTGGCCCGGGTGATCCGGCAGGTCCGTCCGGACCGGGTCGTCGTCCCGCAGCCGGTGCGCGACCTGCGCAGCATGTACGGCAGCCACCCCGACCACACCGCGACCGGCGAGGCGGCCCTCTGCGCGGTCTACCCCGACGCGCGCAACCCCTACGCCTTCCCCGAGCTGGCCGAGGCCGGGTACGAGGCGCACACGGTCGGCGAGGTGTGGGTCCTGGGTCCGGCCCCGGCCGACGACCCCGAGGGGGCACGACACGTCGACATCACCGACACGATCGACGTGAAGATCGCGGCGCTGCGCGCGCACGCGAGCCAGACCGCGCACATGACCGGCCTGGAGGACATGATCGGGCAGTGGTCCGGGTCGCTGGCGAAGCGGGCCGGGTTCCCGTCCGGTCGGCTGGTGGAGTCCTTCCACGCGCTCGACACGCGCTGAGGCCCCCGGGCCCGGGTGCGCTCAGGCGGCGGCGCGGATGCGGACGTGGGTGCCCGCGTCGTCGCCCCAGACGTGCAGCAGGTCGCAGAGCTGGCGGGCGATCCAGATCCCGCGCCCGTGCGCGTGGCCCGGGTCCGGCGGGGTCAGGCCGGGCAGCGGGTCGGCGAGCCGGCCGCCGTCGTGGACCTCGCAGACGACATCCTGCTCGGGCGTCCACAGCATGAGCCGCGCCGTGTGCGTCCCGTGGTGGACGGCGTTGGTGGCGACCTCGTTGACCGCGACGGTGACGTCCTCCGCGCGGCTGTCGGTGAACCCCTGGCCGCGCAGTGCCTCGTCGACGGCGCGGCGCACGTCGCGCAGCTGCGTGGCGTCGAAGCGGAACTCCCGTGCGGGTGCGCCGAGCTCGGCGGGCACCGGGGCGCCGAGGCCGTCGAGCAGCCGGCGCGGGTCGGTGTCGACCCCGGTCGGGACGGGCCTGCCGTCGTCGAGGACGAACGGGTGCGCGCGCCGCACGACCTCGGCGACGGGACCGGGCAGGTCGGCCGGGAAGAAGCAGAGCAGCCGCAGCGGCAGGTCGGCCAGGGCGAGCGCCGCGGCCGCCTCGACCTCGCCCCAGTAGGCGCCGCGCGGGTCGTCGAGATCCGCGGAGTGCTCGACGACGACGGTCACCGGCCCCGCGACGCCGCGGTGGCGGGCGCGCAGGACCCGGGCCAGGCGCGCCGCCTCGGTCTGGCCCGACGGACCGTCGGGCCCGCAGTCGCGGCGCAGCCGCAGCA
>NZ_JAMXSG010000405.1:0-3743 GCF_024124365.1 Pseudonocardia sp. McavD-2-B | reverse complement strand
CGCGCACACGCCGACCGACCCGGCGGGCCGGTTCCTGGCCGAGACCCCCGGCACCGGCCCGCACACCCTCACCGCGACCGCACCCGGGCACGGGCCGCTGGCCCGCACGGTCGACGCCGACCCGGCCGGGCCGCCGGTGGAGCTGCGGTTCCCGGCCCTGGCCGGGATCGCCGGCGTCGCGCGCAGCGGCGACGGCCGCCCGGTCCCCGGGGCGCGGATCGTGATCGGTGACAGCGACGGGCGCACCGTCGCCGAGACCACCACCGGCCGGGACGGCAGCTACGAGCTGCACGGGCTCCCGCCCGGACGGCACGAGCTGACGGCGAGCGGCTGGGCGCCGGTCGTCGTCGCGGTGCAGGTGGCGCGCGGCGCGACCACACCGGTCGAGGTGCGCTTCGGCGCCCCGGACCCGACCGACGACCGGATCGGCGACCCGACGAGGACGGAGCAGGGACGTGGCTGAGCTCTACGGACGGCTGAGCACCCCCGACGGCTGGCCGGTGACCGGCGCGACGGTCACCGTCATGGACGCCACCGGCGTGCAGCGGGGCCGGGGGGCCAGCCGGGCCGACGGCGGGTTCGCGGTGGCGGAGCTGGCCGCGGGGCCGCACACGGTCGTCGTCGCCGCGGCGGGGTACGAGCCGTCCGCGCGGGCGGTCTCACTGGCCGGGGACGGCACCGACCTGGGCCGCGTCGAGCTCGCCCGGGCGGGCGGCGCGGTGCTGCCCACCCCCGGCCTGTGGCGGATCGACCCGCAGCACTCCAGCATCCGGGCCACCGCGCTACACCTCGGGATGAGCCGCATCCACGGCAGGCTGCGCCGGTTCTCCGGCGACCTGCGGGTGGCCGACCCGTTCGAGGCCAGCTCGGTGAGCGTGTCGATCGACGCGGGCTCGGTGGACTCCGACGACCCCGACCGCGACACCCACCTGCGGACCGCGGACTTCCTCGACGTCGGGGCCCACCCGGCCATCGGCTATGAGGGCGACGGCCTGACCCGCGTCGACGCCACCCGCTGGACGGTGCACGGGATGCTGGCGCTCAAGGGCGTCAAGGCCCCCGTCGACCTGCACATGAGCTACGGCGGCACCGGCCCCGACCTGTGGGGTGGCACCCGGGCGGCGTTCACCGCCACCACCGAGATCTCCCGCGACGAGTTCGCGATCGACTGGAACCAGTCGGTACTGGCCGGGGTCCTGGCCGTCGGCCGGACGCTGCGGATCGACCTCGACGTGCAGGCCGTCCTGCAGGAGGACTGACCCACCCCCGGCGCACGACCGGCCCGCCCGGACCCGCGGTCCGGGCGGGGCGGCCGGCTCGGCCCGGGCGGCCCTGTGCACAGCAGCCCGGGGCGGGTCTCAGCTCAGGCCGTCCAGCACGCCGAACGCGGGCGCGGTCAGGTCGACCGGCTTCAGCAGGTCCTCGGGCGCCACCGCCGCCGGGACGTCCTTCAGCAGGTACACCGGGGTGTTGCCGTCCGCGCGGTCGCCTGCGGACTCGTTGAGGTCGGCCGAGTCGGAGGGGTGGGCCTCGCCGTCGTAGTGCCAGACGGAGCCGTCGTAGTGCGCATCGCCGTGGCCGTGGCGGCTGCCGTGGTGGCCCTCGTCGGCGTGCGCGAGGCCGCCGGCCAGGGTGGCCAGCGCCCCCGCGCCGGCGACGGCGGCCAGCGCGCGGACGGTGGTACGTGCGGTCATCGTGTGAACCTCTCTCGTGGGGGGAGCGTCCGGCCGGCTCAGCAGAGCGAGTCGGCAGGCTTGGGGTTGGTCAGGCCGAACAGCGGCCGCAGCCGCAGCCCGACCCAGGTGCCGCCGAGTGCGACGACGGCCCAGATCCAGCCGTGCAGGCTGAACGAGGCGATGCCGGAGAAGTAGGCACCGATGTTGCAGCCGCCCGCGAGACGCGCGCCGTAGCCCATGGCGATGCCGCCGAGGACCGCGCCGAGGGCGAGCTTCCACGGGATCCGCTTGTGCAGCACGAACGCGCCGCCCACCGCGGAGGCCACCAGCGCGCCGATCATGATGCCGACGTCGAGGTTGGAGATGCGGTCGGCCAGCACCGGGGCGGCCAGCGACCGCGCGTTCGCCGGGGCCTGCCAGTACGCCAGCCCCGCCATGTCGAACCCGACGGCCTGCAGGAGCTTCGAGCCCCACAGCGCGAACGCCGAGGTCACGCCCCACGGGGCGGCGGAGACGAACAGGACCGCCGCGTTGAGCACGGCGAGCACGACCGCGCCGACCCACATCGGCCACGATCCGCGCAGGATCCGCGCGACGCCGCGCGCCGACGGCGGGCGCTCCACCGGCGGCGGGGTGCGGCGCCGGGCGACCACCCAGGTGACCGCGGTGATCGCGGCCGTCACGAGCAGGGTGGCGGCGACGGCGCCGGGGTAGCCGAGCAGCTGGGCCAGGTTGACGCTCGGGCCCTGCGGCACGGTCTGCGTCCAGAAGGTGTGGGTGAACACCGCGAACATCGAGCCGACGACGAACCCGAGCAGGGTCAGCACGATCGCGGACTGCCCGCTGCCGACGGCGAACAGCGTGCCCGAGGCGCACGACCCGCCGACCTGCATGCCGACGCCGAACAGGAATGCGCCGACGACGAGCCCGATGCCGATCGGGTTGGTGAACCCCTTCGGCTCGCCGGCGAGGGCGAACCCGGACGAGAGGATCACCGCGAACAGCACCGACGCCGTCGCCAGCATGACCATGTGCGCGCGGATCGCGGCGCCCTGCCCGACGGCGACGAGCTGGCGCCAGCCGGAGGTGAAGCCGAACCGGGAGTGGAACAGGGTGAAGCCCAGGGCCAGGCCGAGCGCGGCGGTGCCGACCATCGTCGCCGGGGCCACCGTGCCCACCCCGACCAGGAACAGCACGGCCAGGACCAGGCCGACGGCGACGACCCGCCACTGCGGCGGGGCGGCGGCGCGGTCCTGCGGCCCGAACGCGGTGCGCCCGCTGCCGGGCAGCTCGCGCAACGCGCGGGCCAGTGTGCCCGGCGACCGGCCGGGCGGGTCCTTCGTGATCGACACGGGAGCCTCCTCGTGGGTGGTGCTGGTCAGGGGGTGGGTCCGGCGGGGGCGCCGGTCCCGGGGTCGGTGTCCGCCCGCCCGGGCCCGGTCAGCGCGGAGCCGATCCGGACGATCGCGCCGCCCGGGAACCAGGCGGCCTCGTTGGGGGCACCGTGGTGCCCGCCGTCGTCGTCGGCGGCGGTCATCGGCACGCTCACCGGGGCGGCACCGTACAGAGCCGGTGCCGGGTCGGTGTAGGCCTCTCCGGTCGTCGCCGCCCAGGTGCGCAGCCCCGACAGCGACGGGGCGGATCCCGGTGCGACGGCGGCGAGCGTCCGGACGTAGCGCTGCGGGACCTGTTCCTGCGGGCCGAAGTCCAGCGGGAGCAGGGTGCCCGGGCTCTGCCCGAGCACTCCCCCGGTCAGCAGCCACGGCGCGAGGTAGGTCCCGCCGAGCGCGGTCGGCGTGGTCTGCGCCGCGCGGGCGGTGTCGCGGACCGTCGTCGCGGCGTGCTGCCAGCCGGACACGACGACCAGGGCGTCGTCCGGGCCGGGGGCCGGGCGCACCGGCAGCCCGGCGGCACCGGCCGCGGTGCGGACGACGTCGGCGGCCGCACGGGAGCGGGGCGACACGTCACCGGCGATCGCCAGACCCGGCGCCCCCTGGGAGGCGAGCGCGCGGACGGTGCCGCGCAGCGCCAGGGCGTCGGCCGGGTCGAGCCCCTCCGACGGGCACG
>NZ_JAMXSG010000404.1:0-3799 GCF_024124365.1 Pseudonocardia sp. McavD-2-B | reverse complement strand
TCAGCTCGCGGACGATCCGGAACAGCTGCGGGTCCTCGGCCTCGGTGATCGCCCGGACGACGACGATCCGGTCCGCACCGGCGTCGAGGACCTCGTCCAGGCGGTCGCCGTCGATGCCCCCGATCGCGAACCACGGCCGCGCCGGGGCCCGTCCGGCGACCGTGCGCACCAGGTCCAGGCCGGGGGCCGGACGTCCCGGCTTGGTCGGGGTCGGCCAGCACGGGCCGACGCAGAAGTAGTCCACGCCGTCCTCGTCGGCGGCGGTCAGGGTCTCGGCGGGGCTGTGCGAGGACCGGCCGATGAGCACGTCGTCGCCGACGACCCGGCGCGCCCACGCCACCGGCAGGTCGTCCTGGCCGAGGTGCAGCACGTCGGCGCCCGCGGCGAGCGCGACGTCGGCGCGGTCGTTCACCGCGAGCAGCGCGCCGTGCCGGCGGCAGGCGTCGGCGAGCACCTCCAGTGCGGCGAGCTCGGCGCTCGCCTCCAGCGGCCCGTCGGGCCCGCCCTTGTCCCGCAGCTGGACGATGTCGACCCCGCCGGCGAGCGCGGCGTCGGCGAACTCCGCCAGGTCACCGCGCGCGGTGCGGGCGTCGGTGCACAGGTAGAGACGGGCGTCGGTGAGGCCGTCGAGCCGGGTGCGACGGGTGTCGCCGGTGCCGGGACGGGTATCGGTGTCGGACACGGCTCGCAGGCTACGGCGTAGCCTGGCCCCGGACGACGACGAACCACGGGAGCCCGGGCAGCGGGCTGAGAGGGGACCCGCGACGCGGTCCCGACCGTCGAACCTGATCCGGGTCATGCCGGCGCAGGGAGTGAGGTGGATCCCATGAGCGCGAGTGCCGGACGGCTGGTCGTCGCGGGTGCGGGGGCCGTCGGCCTGTCCGTCGCCCGCGCGGCGGCCTGCGACGGCTGGTCGGTGACGGTGTTCGACCCGGCCCCCGGTCGCGGTGCGTCCTGGGTGGCGGGCGGGATGCTCGCCCCGGTCACCGAGGCCTGGCCCGGCGAGGAGGATCTCCTCGCCCTCGGGCTGGACTCGGTCGCACGCTGGCCGGAGTTCGCCGCGGCCCTGTCCGCCGACGCCGGCACCGACGCCGGGCTGCACCCGGAGGGCACCGTCGTCGCCGCGACCGGGTCGGGGGACCGCGCCGAGCTGACCGCGCTCGCGGACTACCTGGAGACCCTCGGCCGCGACGTGCACCGGCTGACCGGTCGCGAGCTGCGCCGGCTCGAACCCGCGCTGGGCCCGGAGGTCCGTGGCGGCCTCTCGGTGCCCGACGACCCGTCGGTGGACAACCGGCGGCTGCTCGCCGCACTGGCGACCGCGGCCGGGCGGGCCGGGGTCGTCGTCTCCGACCGCGGGGTCGCGCGCGTGCTCGACGACGGCGCCCGTGTCACCGGCGTGCGGCTCGCGGACGGGACCGAGATCGCGGCGGACGCGGTCGTCGTCGCGGCCGGGGCGCACTCGTCGTCGCTGCACCCGGTGCTCGACGGGCTGGTCCGCCCGGTGAAGGGCGAGATCCTGCGGCTGACCCGCCGCGCCGGTGCCCTGCCGCCGCCGTCGCGGACGGTGCGGGCGCTCGTCGACGGGCGCCCGGTGTACGCCGTGCCGCGGACGCTGCCCGGGTACGGCGACCTCGTGATCGGTGCGACGACCGCCGAGAACGGCTTCGACACCGACGTCACCGTCGGTGGGGTGCGCGACCTGCTGCGCGACGCGGAGCGGATCCTGCCCGGCATCGCCGAGTACGCCCTGACCGAGACCGCCGCCGGGCTGCGGCCTGGCAGCCGGGACAACCTGCCGCTGATCGGGCGCACCGGGCCCGACGGGCTGGTCGCGGCCACCGGGCACGGCCGCAACGGGATGCTGCTGGTACCGGTGACCGCGGCGGCCGTCGCGGCGCTGCTGCGCGGCGACGACGTACCGGGACCGGTCCGCGCGGCGGATCCGCGACGGTTCGCCCCGGCCGCCGCCGGGGCACGCGAGGAGGGGAACCACTGATGCGGATCGTGCTGAACGGCGAGCACCGCGACGTCGACGACGGCGCCGACCTCGCCCGGATCCTGGCCGAGGCCGGGCTGCCGGAGCGGGGGATCGCCGTCGCCGTGGACGGGGAGGTCGTGCCGCGCACGTCGTGGGCCGGGCACCGCCCCGCCGACGGCGCGCGGGTCGAGGTACTGACCGCGGTACAGGGAGGATGAGCATGGCAGTGCAGACCGACAAGCTCGCGTTCGGTGACCACCTGTTCGACTCGCGGCTGGTGATGGGCACCGGTGGTGCCGCGAACCTGGAGATCCTGGAGCGGGCGCTGGTCGCGTCCGGCACCGAGCTGACGACGGTGGCGCTGCGCCGTGTCGACGTCGCGGGCGGGACCGGGCTGCTGGACCTGCTGCGCCGCCTCGGGATCGCCGTGCTGCCCAACACTGCCGGCTGCCGGACCGCCGCCGAGGCGGTGCTCACGGCGCGGATGGCGCGCGAGGCGATGGAGACCGACCTGGTCAAGCTGGAGGTCGTCGCCGACGAGACGACGCTGCTGCCCGACCCGGTCGAGCTCCTCGACGCCGCCGAGCAGCTCGTCGACGACGGCTTCACCGTGCTGCCCTACACCAACGACGACCCGGTCCTCGCCCGTCGCCTGGAGCAGGTCGGGTGCGCCGCGGTCATGCCGCTCGGCTCGCCGATCGGGACCGGGCTGGGCATCCGCAACCCGCACAACATCGAGATGATCGTGGCCGCCGCGGGCGTGCCGGTCGTGCTCGACGCCGGGATCGGCACCGCCTCGGAGGCGGCGCTGGCGATGGAGCTGGGCTGCGACGCGGTCCTGCTCGCCACCGCCGTCACCCGTGCCGCCGACCCGGAGCGGATGGCCCGCGCGATGCGCCGCGGGGTGGAGGCGGGCTGGGACGCCCGGCACGCCGGTCGGATCCCGCGCCGCTACCGGGCACAGGCGAGCTCGCCCGACCGGGAGGACTGAGGACCGATGTCCGGGTGCGTTCCGCGGAACGCACCGGACCGGATCGGGAGGGCTCAGGCGGGGGCGACGCCGTCGGCGTGCCGCCGGGCCAGGGCGCGGTAGAAGTCCGGGTTGGTCCGCACCCACCAGCGGGCCTGCTCGGTCAGCTCGCCGTGCTCCTTCGCCGCGGAGCCGAGCATCAGCCGGTCGGCGGCCAGCTCGGAGTTCGGCGCGACCGTCGACCCGGCGGCGACCATCGCGCCCTCGCCGATCCGGGCACCGTCCTGCACGGTGCTGCCGTTCCCGACGACCGCGCGCGCCCCGATCACGGCGCCGTGCACCACGCACAGGTGCCCGATCGTGGCGCCCTCGCCGATCTCGGTGACCGGGTCGTCGCCGCCGTGCAGCACCGACCCGTCCTGCACGTTGGCGCCGGCGCGCACGACGATCGGCCCCAGGTCGGCGCGGAGCACGGCGTTGTACCAGATCGAGGCGCCCTCCTCGACGCGCACGTCCCCGACGAGCGTCGCGGTCGGAGCGACGAAGGCGTCCGGGTGCACGGTGGGGGAGAGGCCCTCCAGAGCGAACAGCGGCATGAGCGACAGCTTCGCACCCCGTTCCGCCCACCGGCCGCCACACCCGCGCGACCGCGACCGCCGCATCGCTCAGTCGTGCGGACGGGCGTGCAGGCCCAGGTCCGACAGCTCCAGCGCGGCCAGCGCCGCGACGACCGCCGGGTCCCCCGACCGCCAGGCCGCCGCCGGGTCCGGCGCGACCCGGACCAGCCGTGACACCGGCACCCGGGACAGCGCCCGCACGGCCAGCAGGTCCGGCGCGGCGGTCCGCGC
>NZ_JAMXSG010000403.1:0-3807 GCF_024124365.1 Pseudonocardia sp. McavD-2-B | reverse complement strand
CGCCGAGCCGGCGCCCGCGCCGCCCACCACCGACGCCCCGGCGGCGGCCGGCGACCTGGCGCCGGTCGTCGTCGCGGACGGGCTCTCCCACGTCTGGAGCGTCGGCGTGCTGCCCGACGGGCGGGCGCTGGTCACCGAGCGGGACGGGCGCCTGTCGCTGCTCGCCTCGCTCGACCCGGGCACCGCGGTCACCCCGGTCGCCGCCGACCTGGGCGACGTGTTCGCCCGCGGCGAGGGCGGGCTGATGGGCCTGGCCGTGCACGCCGACTTCGCGACGTCGAACCGGTTCACCACCTGCCAGACCCGTGCCGAGAACGGGAGCCCGGTCGACGTCCGGCTGGTCACCTGGACGCTGTCCGCGGACGGGGCCACCGCGACCCGGGTCGCGGACCCGCTGGTCGGCGGTCTGCCGATCGCCTCGGGCGGACGGCACTCGGGCTGCCGGATCGCCGTCGACGACACCGGGGCGCTCGTCGTCGGGACCGGCGACGCGGCGATGCCCGCCACCCCGCAGGACCTCACCTCGCTCGGCGGCAAGACGCTGCGGGTCGACCCGGCCACCGGCGGGCCCGCGGCCGGCAATCCCTTCGCCGACGCCGCCGACCCGGCCCAGCGGCTCGTGTACACCTCCGGGCACCGCAACGTGCAGGGCGTCGCGGTCGAGCCGGGCACCGGGCGGGTCTTCACCGCCGAGCACGGCCCGACCCGCGACGACGAGGTGAACCTGCTGCGCCCGGGCGGCAACTACGGCTGGGACCCCTCGCAGGGCGGCACGGTGACCACCTACGACGAGTCGGTCCCGATGACCGACCGGGACCGCTTCCCCGACGCCGTCCCCGCCGTGTGGGCCTCCGGCAGCCCGCCCGAGGCGCTGGCCGGCGCCGCGTTCCTCGACGGCGAAGCGTGGGGGCAGCGGAACGGGATGCTCGCCGTCGCCGCGCTGCGCGGGCAGAAGCTGCTGCTGATGCGGGTCGGCCCGGAGGGCACCGACGGCGCGGTCTCCGACGTCGAGATCCCGGCGGCGCTCGACGGGGACCCCGGCCGGCTGCGCGGGGTGTACGCCGTGCCCGGCGGTCCGCTGCTGGTCACGACCTCGAACGGCGACGACGACCGGATCCTGCGGATCGACCCGAGCTGATCCCGGGGTCGTCGTCCTCGACCACCATGATGCGCACGAGGCCCAGGACGGTCCGACAAGGCGGAAACGACGCAGAGAAAAGGGGTGCCCGGGGGTCTGAACCGCCCGGAGCCGGGTAGACGGCGCGGATGGTCGTGCCCGAGGAACCCGTGACGGTGTCGCTCCCGGCCGGGGCGGCGCTGTCCGGGTTGTCCGCCTACGATGTCTGGGCCCGCTACGCGGGTCTCGGCGGCACCGGCACCGAGCACGACGTCGCCGACATGCTGACCGACCCGGCCGCGGGTGCCCGGGCCGACCGGGTCCTGCTCGCCAGGGTGCTCGACGCGCACCTGGTCGTGCTGGGATGCCGTCGCCGGGTGCGCCCGGACACCGGTGACGCCCCGGCCCCGCCCGCCGTCCCGCCCGCCGTGTCCTGACCCGGCGGGCTCAGCCGCGCACCGACCGGGCGAAGCCGACGACATCGCGCACGGCGTGCGCGTAGACGTCGGGCATCGCGTCGCGGAACAGGATCATCCCGACGTGGCAGAGCCCCGGGTACACGAGCCCGACCGACGGCACCCCCGCCGCGAGCAGCCGACGGTGGTGGGCGAGTCCCTCGTCGCGCAGCGGGTCCAGCTCCGCGCACGCGATCACGTGCGGCGGGAGCCCCTGCAGGTCCTCGGGGCCTGCGGCCGCGGCCCAGCAGGTCGGGTCGTCGGCGTGCGCGGAGCCGGGGTCGTAGACCTCGGCGAGCAGCGGGAACAGCTCCCGGTTGAGCCAGTAGCGGTCGTTCTCCCACAGCGACGCCAGGTCCGCGGGCGGCCGGTCCCAGGACCCCAGCACGTAGGGGCACTGGGCGTAGACCCCGGCGATCCGCCCGGACCAGCCGTCGCGACCGGCCCGGACCGCCAGCCCGAGCGCGAGGTTCGCCCCGCCGGAGTCCCCGGTGACGACGACGTGCGTGCCGCCCAGCTCCGCGAGGTGTTCGTGCACCCAGTGCAGGCCGGTGACGCAGTCGTCCAGACCCGCCGGGAACGGGTGCGGCCCGAGCCGCCCACCCCCGTTGCGGTACTCGACCCCCACGACGACGGCGCCCTCGGCGGCCAGCTCGTCGCGCCAGCGCGCGTAGAGCGGCCCCTGGGCGGCCAGCATGACCATCCCGCCGCCGTGCACCTGGTAGATCACCGGCAGCGGCCCGTCGACGCCGGTGGGGCGGTGGACGTACAGGGTGATCGGGTGCCCGTCGGCGCCGGGAACGGTCCGCGTCGTGCGGTCGACCCCGGCCGGTGGGGTCCAGCCGGTGGCGAGCGCGGCGAACAGGCCCTCGAAGCCCTCCTCGACGGCGTCGACGAACCCGAGCAGGGCCGGGCGGCCCGCGGTGCGGTCCATCGGGGCGTCGTCGGCGTGCCCGGTCAGGCCGAATCCCTCCAGCACCGCGACCATCCGCGGGTCGGCCCGCGGGTCGTCGCCGATCGTCGTCGCCGGGTCCCCGAGCCTGCCGGGTGCGCGGGTGGGTACGGAGGCGTCGGTGCTCATGCGGGCTCCTCGGGCAGTGGGTGGCCGCCTGATCGTGTCCCGCGTCACACGCGTCCGTCAACGGCGTCGTCGCGCCGCGCCGGAGCGGCCGGTTCGAGCAGGTGGACCTCCCGTTCGAGCTCGCCCATCCGGTCCCGCTTCACCGGCGGCGGCTCGGGCACCGAGCCGCCCTCGCGGATGACGCGCACGGTGTCGGCGAGCCGGTCCACCCGGCGCAGGATGCCGTTGCGGTGGAGGAACCAGGCCAGGAACCGGGCCAGCACGGCGACCGCGAGCGCGATGCCGACCGACAGGTAGTCGCGGAGGCGGATCTGGTTGATCTCCTCGATCCGGTCGTCGAGCAGCTCCCGCTCACCGGTCCGCATCTGGTCGACGCGACTGCGGATGCCGTCCATGAGGTTCTTGCCGTAGGCGAGGTCCTGCCGGATCTCGCCGTCGGTGTCCCCGCCCGCGGCGACGACGTCGCGCTGCCGGGCCAGGTCGGTCATCTGCTTCGACGTCAGGTCCCGCAGCTCGGCGATCCGGGCCAGCTTGTCCGTGCGCGGCTTCTCCCCGGGCTCCGCAGTGGCCAGCGTCTCCAGCCGTCCCAGCACCGCCGGGAGCTCCGCCGACGCGTCGGTGAACGGCTCCAGGTACTCCGTGCGCCCGGTGAGCTGGTAGCCGCGCATCCCGGTCTCGGCGTCGACCATGAGCGTGGTGAGCTCGCCGAGCGATCCGGTCATCTCGAACTTGCGCTGGATGTCGGTCTCGATGTCGACCCGCTGCAGGTTCCCGGTCAGGGCCAGCCCGGCCGAGATCAGCACCGCGACGAGCGGCAGCCCGATCGTGATGCGCCCCTGCACGCGCATGGGCAGGTCGTTCCAGTACCGCAGGACGGGTCGCGCCGGAGCGCTCAGGGTGTCGCGAAGGCGCCTGGCCACGGCGGGAGTCTACGGACGGGCCCGGGGTGGGGCCTGTCCGAGCGACCGGGTGGACCGGCCCGGCCGTGGCGGCGGTGCCGCTCGGCCCGTACGCCCCGCGAACGCCGTCGCGACCAGGGCGACGGCCCGGTCGTCGTCGCGGGTGAGCCGGAGCAGCGCCTCCCGCGCCCCGGACCCGGGCTGCTCGACCAGCGCCTGGGCCAGCCGGATCCGTGCGGCCGGGTCGGCGCCGTC
>NZ_JAMXSG010000402.1:0-3818 GCF_024124365.1 Pseudonocardia sp. McavD-2-B | reverse complement strand
TGTCGCCGACGTAGTGGAAGCCCCACACCGCCGCAGCGGCGCCGACACCGTCTGAGCGGTCCGGACGACCGCTCGGACGGTCGCGGCTCAGCAGGTCGCGGCGCGGGCCTGGGCCAGCAGGCCCGGGTCCGCCCGCGGACCGCCCTCGGTCCCCGGCGCGGACAGCTGGTCCAGCACGTCGCGGGCCGCGCGGCCCGGTGCGACGTCGGTGAACGCCGACCCGACGACGACGTCGACCACCGCGCCCTGCCGGTCGTCGCGGATCAGCTCGACGCACGGCAGCGCGAGCGCCAGCGTCGACGCCGACGCCGCACCGGCCGGACCGAAGCGCAGCTGCCCGATGCAGCCCAGGTCCCCCTGCGGGAACGCGGGGTCGTTGCCCGGCGTCCCGGCCTCGCCGAACTGCAGGTCCTTCAGCTCGGCCGAGACCAGGTTCGCCTGCCCGCGCTGCCCACCGGCGTTGAGGACCTGGAAGCGGACGTCGTCCGGGGCGGTGGGGGCGGCGGAGTCGAGCTCGGCCCGGTCGATCTCGGAGCCCGCCAGGGTCCCCGACGACGGAGCCGGGCAGTTCGTCGACGCCGAGCCGTCCGAGGCGGTGCCCAGCACGACCGCCCACGTGGCCACGGCCAGCACGGCGAGCAGCGCGGTGGTGACCAGGATGGGGCGGGACCGGCGCCGCTCGTAGGGACGGTCGCCGCGGGTACGGGTGGGAAGCATCAGAACGACCCTCCGTCCAGGACGTGGTGTCCCAGCGCGACGAGCGGGCCGACCGACCCGTCGAGGCCCTCGGCCATCTCCTCGGGCACCGACCCGGCCCGGACCCGGGCCAGGATCCCGGCGAGCACGACGGCCAGCTTGAACGCGCCGAACCCGACGTACCAGGGCAGCGGGCCGGCGTCGAGGCCGGTGCGCGCGGTGTAGCCCCCGACGAGCTCGCGCCGCGTCGGGAAGCCGAGCAGGCCGGTCGGGCTCGGCAGCGGCTGGGCCGCGGACCAGACCGCGTCGTCGCCGTCCTGCTTCCAGTAGACGAGCAGCAGCCCGAGGTCGGCCAGCGGGTCGCCGAGGGTGGACATCTCCCAGTCCAGCACCGCGCGGATGCGGCCGGGGTCCTCGGCGTCGAACACGCAGTTGTCGAGCCGGTAGTCGCCGTGCACGACGGTGTGCCGCTGCGCGGCGGGGACGTCGGCGGCCAGCCGCTCGGACAGCCGGGTGAGCTCGGACTCCTCGTCGGCGTCGACGGGGACCGGGTCGTCGCCGTCGCGGGCGGCGGCCCACTGCGTGCCCCAGCGCCGGATCTGGCGCTCCATGAAGCCGTTCGGGCGACCGAAGTCACCCAGCCCCGCCGCGGCCGGGTCGACGGCGTGCAGCGCGGCCAGCACGTCCACCAGCGCGTCGCCCGCGGCGCGGCGCTGCGCCTCGGTGGACGCCCAGCCCTCGGGCAGGTCGTCGAGCGGCACGACGCCGTCGACGAGCTCCATCACGAAGCAGGGGGCGCCGAGCACGTCGCCGTCGTCGGCGGCCAGCACCGCGGGGACGGGCACGGCGCTCGGCCCGAGAGCGGAGATCACGCGCTGCTCGCGGCCCATGTCGTGGGCGGTCGCGGCGACCTCGCCGACCGGCGGACGACGCAGCACGACGGCGCCGGCGGGGGAGGAGACCCGGTAGGTCAGGTTGGACCGCCCGGCGCCGATCGAGGTGAGCTGCGCCTCGCGCCACCGTTCGTCGCCGAGGGCCGTGGACAGCCACGCGCCGACGGTGGCGGGGTCGGCACCGGGCGTGGGCGTGCGGGCGCTCGTCGTCACACCGGGCGACACTAGTGCGCCCGGCGGCGCCCGCGCCCGGGCGACACCCGGCGTGATCGGGGGACTCGCCGCGACGCCCGCCGGACGCTGGGCTACCCTCCCCGCCGCCGGTGCCGGACCGGCCGCGACAGGACGCGCGACGGACGAGCCACCCGGACCTGCGGGGAAGGTGAGACCGGCGTCACTCCGGGAGCCGGGCACAAACCCGCTTCCCGCGACGTTCCTCAGCGGCACGCGACGACCAACCGATGCGAAGTACCGCTGTTCGAGGGCCGAATCGAGCAGCACGGACGTAAGGCAAGGGTGAGACCTGATGGCGACCGACTACGACGCCCCACGTCGCAATGAGGCCGACGAGATGGCCGAGGACTCGCTCGACGAGCTCAAGCAGCGCCGCAACGAGGCGCAGTCCGCGGTCGTCGACGTCGAGGAGACCGACACCGCGGAGAGCTACGAGCTCCCGGGCGCGGACCTGTCGGGCGAGGAGCTGACGGTGAACGTCCTGCCGAAGCAGGCGGACGAGTTCACCTGTGCGAGCTGCTTCCTGGTGCACCACCGGAGCCGTCTCGCCAGCACCTCGGGCGGGCAGTTCCTCTGCCGCGACTGCGCGGCCTGACCGGGCCCGCACTGCGGGACCACGACGACGGGCCCCGGCGGATTCCGCCGGGGCCCGTCGTGTGTCCGCGGGGTCAGCTCTGCTGGGGGTGCGGCGCCTGCGCGACGATCGCCGCCCGCAGCGCGTCGGGACGGCGCGTGCTGAGCACCCAGTAGGGCTCGTCGCGGCCGGTCGCCTGGACCCGCACCAGCGGCCCCACCCACGCCCGGTGCAGCACGTAGGCCTGCGGGTCGAGGTCGGGGCCCATCGCCTGCTGCTTGTCGGCGCGCGCGACGGTGTCGGTGACCCCGGCCGCGGACAGCGGCAGCTCCCGGCCGTTCGAGATCAGCACGCCGTCGCGGACGGTGGTGCGGCTGCGGCCCATCCACCACAGGACGCCGACGCACAGCGGCACCATGACCAGATAGCCCAGCCACGCCCGCAGGCCGGGATAGCCCATGTGGATCTGCGCGCCCATCAGGACACCGAGCCCGACGGCGAGCAGGTACCACCACACCGGGACGGACAACCGCTCGTCGAACGCAGCAGGGCCAGCCGTCGCAGAGTCGGTCTCCGGAACCCGTTCGCTCACGAGGCCCAGGGTAGCGTCGCCCGCCGTGCCCGGTTCCGTGCCCGCTCCCCCGGACCAGCCGCCGGCAGCAGCGTCCGTCGACGTCCTGCTGACGCGGCTCGACCCCGACGTCCCCCACCCCGCGTACGCGCGGCCCGGGGACGCCGGGGCCGACCTCGTGACGACCACCGACGTGGTCCTCCAGCCCGGGCGCCGGGCGCTCGTCGGGACCGGGGTGGCGATCGCGCTGCCCGAGGGCTACGCCGGGTTCGTGCACCCGCGGTCCGGCCTCGCGGCCCGCTGCGGGTTGTCGATCGTCAACGCGCCCGGCACCGTGGACGCCGGGTACCGCGGCGAGATCACGGTGTGCCTGGTCAACACCGACCCGGACACGCCGGTGGAGTTGCGCCGGGGGGACCGCATCGCGCAGCTGGTGGTGCAGCGGGTCGAGACGGCCCGGTTCGTGGAGGTCACCGCGCTGCCCGCGTCGGTACGCGGCGCCGCCGGTCACGGCTCGACCGGCGGGAACGCCGCGCTCGTCGCCGGGGGAGGGGACCAGTAGATGCCGGGACGCGCACGCGGTCGGATGTTCGACATCCGTCCCGAGGACGGGGTCGAGGACACCGGGACGGGTGCCTATCCGGGCTATCCCGGCTACGGCGACTCCGACATCGACGACTTCGACGACTACGCCGACCACTACGCCGAGCAGGACGTCCGTCGCGTGGCGCCGCCGGTGAACGGCGCGGCCCCGCGCAACGGCTCCGGACCCGGTGCGCCGAACGGCAGGCCGCCCGCGCCGGGGCGCAACGGCCCCGTACCCGCCGCCGGCCGCCCGGTACCGGGGAAC
>NZ_JAMXSG010000401.1:0-3843 GCF_024124365.1 Pseudonocardia sp. McavD-2-B | reverse complement strand
GGCGGGCCGCGGGATCGACGACGCCGCCACCGCGACGGCCGCGGTCGGCGACTGGCGCGCCGCGGGCGGTCAGGTGCACGTCACCGCGATCACCGAGGCCCTGCGCGACATCGCGCGCGCCGGGTCCGGCGGCGGGATCGTCGCGCTGGCCGAGGCCTGCCGCGACCTGCGCGACGAGGTCGCCTCCGCGCAGGCGTATCCGGCGATCCCGGACGCCGTCGCCCAGGTGTACTGGCGTGACGGGCTCGCCGCGGGCGCCGACGCGGCCCGGCACTGCATCGCGGGCGCCTCCCTCGGCGACCCCGGGCTGCTCGGCGACGCCGCCCAGGAGCTCAACGGGATGAGCACGCAGCTGGGCGCCGTCGCGGACCGGCTCACCCTGCTGTCGGGCGGCTGACCCCGCGGGCACCGCGGACCGTGCGGATCCGCGCCACGACCCGCATGATCACGCCATGACCACCATCGCGATCGTCGGTGCCGGACCGGGACTCGGTGCGGCGACGGCCCGGCGCTTCGCGCGCGAGGGGTTCGAGGTCGCCCTGATCGGGCGGCGCCGCGACCGTGCCGAGGCGCTGGCCGCCGAGCTGGCCGACGACGGCGTCGCCGCGCACCCCTTCACCGCCGACGCCCGCGACCCCGCCGCCCTCGCCGCGACGCTGGAACGGGTCGCGGAGACCGTCGGCCCGGTCGAGGTGCTGCAGTACAGCCCCGCACCGCAGAAGGACTTCCTGCGGCCGCTGCTCGAGACCACCCCGGCCGACCTCGTCGGGCCGGTCGAGATGTCGGTGTACGGGCCGGTCGCGGCCGTGCACCAGGTGCTGCCCGGGATGCGCGCGCTGGGCCGCGGCACGGTGCTGTTCGTCAACGGCGGCAGCGGGGCCCGGCCGTCGTCGCGGGTGGCGGGCACCTCCATCGCCTTCGCCGGGCTCGGCGCCTTCGCGGCGATGCTGCACGACGAGCTGGCCGGCGACGGCGTGCACGTCGCCCAGCTGATCGTCCCCGGCGCGATCGAGCCCGGGCACCCCCGCAAGGACCCCGCCGTACTCGCCGGGACCCTGTGGACACTGCACCGCGACCGGCCCGCCGGGTTCCGCCATCTCGCCGACGACCTCTGAGCGCCCTCCGGGGTGTGGCGTGGGCGTTGCGGCGGGCACCGGGGCTCCTGCGCCGCTAGGGTTCCCGCCGCAGGTCGACCGGTACGAACGGGGTGGGTCATGGATTCGGGGTCGCAACCGGCCGCGCGCGCCGAGAACCGTGGGGCGCGGCGGGACCCGGCGGGGGGCGGGCTGCTGAGCCCGTCGCCGACGGCCCCGGTCGCCAGCCGCGGCACCGTCATCGGCAACGGGCTCACCTGGCTGGCGGCGTGGAGCCTGCGGGTCGCGCTGATCGCCGTCGGACTGGTGATCGTCGGCTACGTCATCGGCATGTTGTGGGTCGTCGTCTGGCCCGTCGTGCTCGCGATCCTGCTGGCCACCGTCCTGCGTCCGCCCGCGGCGCTGCTCATCAGGTGGCGGGTGCCGGCCGCGGCGGCCTCCGCGATCGTGCTGCTCGTCGGCATCGCCGCGGTGACCGGGCTGTTCGTGAGCATCGCGCCGTCGATCGCCGGGCAGACCCAGCAGATCACCTCCGGGGTGATCGCGGCGCTCGGGCAGATCCAGCAGTGGGTGACCGGGCCACCGCTGAACCTCGGCGACGGTCAGATCGGTGACATCGTCAACCAGGTCACCCAGCAGCTGCAGCAGAGCGCGACCGCCATCGCCGGCGGCGTCCTGACCGGGGTGTCCACCCTGGCGTCCGGGCTGATCTCGCTGGTGCTGGCGCTGGTGCTGACCTTCTTCTTCGTCAAGGACGGGCCCCGGTTCCTGCCGTGGCTGACCTCGATCACCGGTCGCAGCGCGGGCGGGCACATCGCCGAGGTGCTGCGCCGGATGTGGAACGTCCTCGGCGGCTTCATCCGCGTCCAGGCACTGGTGAGCCTCATCGACGCCGTGTTCATCGGCATCGGCCTGGTGCTGCTGGGCATCCCGCTGGCGCTGCCGCTCGCCGTGCTGACCTTCGTCGGCGGGTTCATCCCGATCGTCGGTGCGGTCGTCGCGGGCTCGCTGGCCGTGCTCATCGCGCTGGTCACGCAGGGCTTCGGCACCGCGGTCGCGGTGGCGGTGCTGGTCGTGGCGGTGCAACAGATCGAGGGCAACGTGCTGCAGCCCTTCCTGCAGGGACAGAGCCTCAAGCTGCACGGTGCCGTCGTGCTGCTGGCGGTGACGGCGGGCGGGTCGCTCGCCGGGATCGCCGGTGCGTTCCTCGCGGTGCCGGTCGCGGCCGTCGTCGCGGTGCTGCTGCGCTACCTCGGTGAGCAGATCGACCTGCGGGACCGCCGGTTCTCCGGTGTGGACGACGTCGCCGCGGGCACCCCGGTCACCGCCGTCGACGGCGCGGCCCCGGCCTCCGCCGCTACCGGCACCGGGACCGGGACCGGCACGACGCCCGGGACCGGGGACGACAGCGAGACCGTCGGGGGCGACGCCGTGCCCGCCCCGCCGGACTCCGCCCGTCAGGACGGCGGCTGACCGACCCGCCCGGGCAGCCGGTCGATCCCCAGCATCCGGTCCATCAGCCGGAACCGCAGCACCACCCACATCAGGGCGAACCAGCAGACCAGGACCGGCAGCACCACCAGCAACACCGGCCGCGCCGCGCCGGTGAGCCCGAAGTACGACGACAGCGCCGGGGTCCCGACCACGCCCGCGAACACCACCGTCAGGCCCAGCACCAGCCAGGCCGGGCGACGGTCGGACACCGGTGCCGTCCACGCCGCGAGGAACCGGTGCGGCGGCAGCAGGAACAGGATCAGCACGAACGACGCCGGCCCCACGAACGTCGACAGCCCGGTCTGCGCGCCGAGCGTCGCGGCCGCACCGGCGAAGTCGGCGTCGGTGCCGTAGGTCAGCCCGGTGTAGCTCTGGAACTGCTCGATCACCTGCGCCGGGGTCCGTCCGCTGCTGAAGCCCTGCAGGATGCCCTGGTAGAGCACCGTGTAGACGACCGTCCCCGCGCCCGCGGTCACCACGGATGCCGGCACCACGAAGCGGGCGAGGTTGCTCAGCAGGTCCGGGTCCGGCTCGGACGGCGTCGCCCACAGCGTCAGGAACAGCGTGGGCACGCCGACGGTCAGCAGCGTCAGCCCGACCTGGGTGGGGGAGTAGGGGAACCCGAGCCCGAGCATGGTCACGGCCATGATCACCAGGCCCTGGGTGGCGACCCGGCTGAGGAACACGTACATCGACACGGCGATGCCGTCGATGATCCGGCGGCCCTCGGTGCGCGCCGGCAGCAGCGCGTCGAACGAGTCGTCGACGAGCACGATGTCGGCGACGTCGCGGGTCACCGCCGAGCCGCTGCGCATCGCGACGCCGACGTGGGCCCGCTTGAGGGCACGCGCGTCGTTCACTCCGTCACCGAGCATCGCGACGTGCGCACCGCCCCGGCGCAGGCTCGCGACGACCCGCTCCTTCTGCTCCGGGGTCACCCGCCCGAACACCGTGGTCCGGGCGACGAGCGCGTCGAGCGCGGCCCGGCCCCCGGCGGAGTCGTCGAGCTCCTCGACCTCGGACCCGGCGACCGCCTCACCCACGTCGAGCCCGGCCTTCGCCGCGAGCGCGGCGACGGTGCGCGGGTCGTCGCCCGAGAGCACCTTCACCGCGACCCCGTCCGCGGCGAACCGCTCCAGGGCGTCGGCGACGCCGGGACGCAGCTCGTCGGACAGCACCACCAGCGCCACCGGGTCCAGGGCGGGCAGGGCGGGGCGACCGTCGCCGTCGCGCAGCGCGGCGCCCGCCCGCGCGG
>NZ_JAMXSG010000400.1:0-3851 GCF_024124365.1 Pseudonocardia sp. McavD-2-B | reverse complement strand
CGGGGCCCGGGTCGCGGCCGCCGCGCTGCTGCTGGTCGCCGCCCTCGTCCTGACCGTGGCGCTGCTCGCGAGCGCCTCCGATGTCGCCGACACCGCCGAGCGCATCGCCCCCGGCGCCTGGGCGGGCGTCGGGGTGCTGGTGCTGAGCATCGGGTACCTGCCGAACGCCCTGATCGGGGCGCTGTCCTGGGCGCTGGGCGCGGGGGTGTCGGTCGGTATCGCCCGGTCCGGTCCGTTCGGCGTCGAGCCGGGTCCGCTGCCGCCGTTCCCGCCCGCGGTGGTCCTGCCCGTCACCACCGTCCCGACGGCCGCGGTGCTGGTCGTACTGCTGCCCGTCGTCGCGGGGGCGCTCGGCGGGATCGCCTGCCGGCGGGCGCTGGCCGACGACGCGCCGGTCGTGGACCGGGTCGCGGCACCGGCGCTGGCGGCCGTGGTCGTCGCGGTCGGGGCGGCCGTCCCGGCGGCGCTCGCCGGGGGTGCGCTCGCGGGCGGGCCCTACGACCCGGTGTCGTTCCACCCGTGGGCGGTCCTCGGCTGCGCGCTGCTGCTGGTCGGGATCCCGGCCGTGCTGACCTGCGCCGGGACCGAGCTCGCCCGGCACGTCCCGATGGGCGGCACCGGCCGGTCGCGGACCGCGGTCGACCGGGCCCGGGCCGCCCGGGACCGCCGTCGCGCGTCGACGGTGGGGGAGCTGGTCGAACGCCGTCGCACCGCCGGGGCGCCCGCCCGCCGCGCCGACGCCGCACGGGACGACGACGGGGGCCACGACGACCTCCACCCCTACTCCGACGCCGCCCCCGACGAGGAGCCCGGCGGAGCCGGTCGCACGACCACCCGTCGCGTCGACGGTTCCGCCGGCCGTGATCCCGCCGGCGACGACGAGGACCCCGGCCACGACCCCGACGACGGCGACCCCGACGACACGGGGGGCCACGGCCCCGACGGTCGCCGCGCAGCCGGGCGCCGCGCCGACCGGGACACCGACGACGGGGACCCGTCCGACCGGCGCACCGACGGCCGGACCGACCGCATCACCCGCCCCCGCGACCGCTCCCGGGACGACTGACCCGACGCCCGGCAGGCCGGGTGACCCGGGCCACCGCACCGGGCGCCGCCGTCGTCGGAGGGCGCGTCTACCCTGGCCAGGGGCCGTGGAGCGGCCCGGGCCGGCGAGGAAGGGACACGGTGGGCGCGCAGGAGCGGCACGGGGCGCTGCGGGTCGTCGTCCTCGTCTCCGGGAGCGGCACCCTGCTGCAGGCACTGCTCGACACCGCGGGCGCCGGATTCGCCGTCGTCGCCGTCGGGGCCGACCGCGCGGGTGCCACCGGGCTCGACCGGGCCCGCGCCGCAGGTGTCCCCACCTTCGTCGAGCGGGTCGCCGACCACCCCGACCGCGACGCCTGGAACACCGCGCTCGCCGCGGCCGTCCTCGCGCACCGGCCGGGCCTCGTCGTCGGGGCGGGGTTCATGAAGCTCGTCTCCCCGGCCTTCCTGGACGCGCTCGGATGCCCGATGCTGAACACGCACCCGGCGCTGCTGCCGGCGTTCCCCGGCGCGCACGCCGTCCGGGACGCGCTGGCCGCCCGGGTGCCCGTCACCGGCGCGACCGTGCACGAGGTCGACGCCGGGCTCGACACCGGACCGGTGCTCGCGCAGGCGGAGGTCCCCGTGCTCCCGGGCGACGACGAGACCTCCCTGCACGAGCGCATCAAGACCGAGGAACGACGGCTGCTGGTCGCGACCGTGCGACGGTTCGCCACCGCCGCCCAACCCCACGAGGTGAACAGTGAGTGAGCGCAGGCCGGTACGCCGGGCCCTGATCAGCGTCTACGACAAGGCCGGTCTCCTCGACCTGGCCACCGGGCTGCACGCCGCCGGGGTGGAGATCGTCTCGACCGGCTCCACCGCACAGCGGATCGCCGACGCCGGCGTCCCGGTCACCCCCGTCGAGGAGGTCACCGGGTTCCCCGAGTGCTTCGACGGCCGGGTCAAGACCCTGCACCCGCGGGTGCACGCCGGGCTGCTCGCCGACACCCGCAAGCCCGAGCACCTCGCGCAGCTCGAGCAGCTGAACATCGCGCCGTTCGACCTGCTGGTGTCCAACCTCTACCCGTTCCGCGAGACCGTCGCGTCCGGCGCGAGCCGCGACGAGGCCGTCGAGCAGATCGACATCGGCGGCCCGGCGATGGTGCGGGCCTCGGCGAAGAACCACGAGAGCGTCGCGGTCGTCGTCGACCCGTCGCGCTACGCCTGGGTGCTCGAGCAGGTCGGCGCGGGCGGGTTCGTCGTGGAGGACCGCCGCAGGCTGGCCGCCGACGCCTACCGGCACACCGCCGCCTACGACGTCTCGGTCGCGACCTGGATGGGCGAGCAGTTCCCCGCCGGCGACGACGACGCCTCCGCCGAGTGGGTGGGCGCCACCTGGACCCGCGAGCGCCCGCTGCGCTACGGCGAGAACCCGCACCAGTCCGCCGCGCTCTACACCGACGGCACCGGTTCCGGCCTCGCCGGCGCCGAGCAGCTGCACGGTAAGGAGATGTCCTACAACAACTACGTCGACGTCGACGCCGCCTGGCGCGCCGCGCACGACCACGGCGACCGCCCCACGGTCGCGGTGATCAAGCACGCCAACCCGTGCGGGATCGCGGTCGGCGCCGACGTCGCCGAGGCCCACCGCAAGGCGCACGCCACCGACCCGGTGTCGGCGTTCGGCGGGGTCATCGCGGTCAACGGCGAGGTCTCGGTCGCGATGGCCGAGCAGGTCGCCGAGATCTTCACCGAGGTCGTCGTGGCCCCCGGCTACGCCGACGGCGCCCTCGAGGTGCTCCAGCGCAAGAAGAACGTCCGTGTCCTCCGCATCCCCGACGGCGCCGCCCGCACCGGCACCGAGCTCCGCCCGATCTCCGGCGGGTTGCTGGTGCAGCAGCGCGACCTCGTCGACGCCGACGGCGACGACCCGGCCGCCTGGAAGCTCGTCACCGGCGACGCCGTCGCCCCCGAGGTGCTCGACGACCTCGCGTTCGCCTGGCGTGCCTGCCGCGCGGTGAAGTCCAACGCGATCCTGCTCGCCCACGACGGCGCGGCGGTCGGCGTCGGCATGGGCCAGGTCAACCGGGTCGACGCGGCGAAGCTCGCCGTGACCCGGGCCGGGGACCGGGCCCGCGGCTCGGTCGCCGCCTCCGACGCGTTCTTCCCCTTCCCCGACGGGCTGGAGGTGCTGCTCGACGCCGGAGTCGCCGCCGTCGTGCAGCCCGGCGGCTCGGTCCGCGACGACGAGGTCGTCGCGGCCTGCGCGAAGGCGGGCGTGCCGATGTACCTGACCGGGACGCGGCACTTCGCCCACTGACCCACCGCCCACCCCGACGGCCCGGGACCGCCTCGCGCGGCCCGGGCCGTCGGCGTTCGGAGCAGTTCGGAGGGTGTCCCGCCGAGAATGTCGGGGGTGCGTGCGACGGTCATCCTGTCGTCGTCACCACCCCCACCCGGGGGATGCGGAGAGGCGGCACAGGCCCTATGCTTCGAACGTCAGTTCGAGTACGCGTCGCCTTCCCCGCGGCGCGCCGGGTGAGGTCGCGGCCGTTCGGCCGTGGCGCGGTGTGTGGCGGGGAGGTACTGCGGTGCGCGTCGGTGCGGGCGAGGGGCCGGTCGTCGTCGGAGGAGCGGCGGCGGTCGGCCGGGTGGTCGGCGGTGCCGGTGGGGGAGCCGGCATCGACGTCGGGGACGACACCGGTCCGGAGGGGTCCTCCGGGCCGGTGGTCGGGGTCGGGTCACGTGTCCCCGGGGGCGGGCGGGAGCTGCTGCCCGGGGCACGGGGCCCGGCCGGGGGGCCGGGGTCCCCGGCCGGCTCGGCC
>NZ_JAMXSG010000003.1:0-76073 GCF_024124365.1 Pseudonocardia sp. McavD-2-B | reverse complement strand
GTTCTGCCACGTCAAGCAGTGGCGCGGGCTGGCCACCCGTTACGACAAGCTCGCGCTGACCTTCCGCGGCGGCGCCGTCCTGAAGGCGATCGTCACCTGGCTCCGCGCTTTAGGAGACACGCCCTAGGTTGAATTCGGTCAGGCCCGCCACCAGCAGGAATGCTGAAACGAACGCCGAGACTTCTCCCACGGTGGTCGGCGAGACGAACCGGGCTGCGAGTACCCAGCTCAACATCCCCGCGCCAGCGCTAAGCGCCGCGCTGATCGACAGTGCCAGCCCATCGGACCAGGAACGGTCTGGTCTGGAGGCGCCATCGGCATCCGACACTAGTCGTGGCATCGGTGCACTCCGCCACACCTCGCCGGTCGACGGTGTCGCCGCTCGGCGAACCGATGCTCTCGGCCAACATGTGCGGCTCGGTCCGGCGCCCGGCTATCGGCCACGTACCTTCTGCGGAGGGGATGAGGGAGCCTGCTTGTGGCTCTTCGTCGGAGCTGGACGGAAGTCACGTGTCGGCGTCGCTCACGTGCGAGAAGGCCTGCTGACGCCGGCCGTAGGCATGGGCCCAAAGCCGACCGCGATGATGAGCGCGGATATGACTGCGGCGTGCCGCCGCAGGGCCGTCATCACGCGGCTCGTACCGGGCCGCGTCCGCGGGGTTGGTTGTGTACAAGATCCCTCCGCGTGATGAGAAGCCAATCGGCGATTGTGCGCGGGGTAGAACCGTGGTCCATTCGCCACGGTTGCTGCTGTCCGGTCGATGAATCACTCCGGCGTGTCTGGTGACGATCCGTAACGAAGCGGCCGCTTACGGCTCTGCCAGGTACCGCTGTACTGTCCGGGCCACTTCGCCGGGTTCGGTGAAGACCACCGGCGAGGCCACTCGGCGTACTGATCCGTCGGGTCGCAGGACGTAACTGGTTGGGATGGCATTGGGCACCTGGAGGGCGGCCCACAGCGTGCCGCGCGTGTCGACGACCGAGGGGTAGCGGGCGTCGAGATCGGCGAGCAGGCCCAGGGCCGAGGTGGCGTCGTCGCGTACATCGATGCCTACCACGGGCACCGCGCCGGGTAGCTCGGCGTAGGCGTTGAGCACCGGGATCTCCTCGCGGCAGGGTGTGCACCAGGACGCCCACACGTTGAGGAGCGCCGGTCGCCCTGCCAGCGCAGCGGCCAGGTCGACCGTGCCGGGAGTACCGAGACACGGGACCGTGATGTCGGCCAGCGGCCCCCCGGGCGGCGGCCCGACGTCCCCTGGCGTCGGACATGGTGCCAGGTCCGCCCGGGAGCGTAGTGGAGCCAGCTCGGCGTCGGGCGGCATCGCGATGAACGGCTTTTCGCCCGTCACCCGCCACTGTGACGTCTGCGGGTCGCCGGATGCGGGGTCGCTGTCCTGCGGCCACAACGCCACGATCCCGACGATCGCCAGCACGACGACGACAATCGTCCACAGCAGCTCCGAGCGCACGCCGGTCCGCAGCATCTCAACTCCCGAAACCCAGCGGCGCCCCGGAAGAAGGCTGCACCGGCACCGCTGTCCGCGGCTGTGGGCGCTGGCCGGCGAGCACCGCACGGGCCGGCAGCGGGTAGGTCGTCGGTCCGACAGCTTTCGCGACGATGGTGGCGGCCGGATCGATCACGAAGGTCTCCGGCACGCCGAAGATCCCGCTGTCGCGGGTGGCGCGCGGGCCGGGGTCAGTCACATAGCGGTAGTCGTCCCCGCCGCGCCCCCTCGCATCCAGGAACGCCACCGCCGAGTCCGGGCCGTCCTGGTAGTCGATTCCGACGAGCGTGACCCCGGCGTCGCGGTCCTGTTCGGCCACGCTGACCGACGCGGAGTGCTCCTCTTCCCACCACGAGGCCCAGAAGTTGCAAAGGACGACGCGACTGCGCAGCTCGCTGAGAGAAGGTGTGCCGTCTCTCTCGATGTACAGCAGCGTCACCGTTGGTGCCGGCCGGCCAGCGCGGGCATGGATCCGGTCTCGCGCGGCGCAACGCGTGCGAGCACGTGGAACTTGCTGGACGGGCGTCCCCCCGACCGGCGGACACGCATGATCGGTCGTCCCGCGCGCAGTGCGGCCAGCGCTCGTTCGACCCGGTCGAGTACGGCCGTCCTGGTCCGATCATCGGTGCCGACAGGTTCGATCGTCACCGTTCCGAGGAGGTCGGACGCCGAGCCGTACCACTCGTCCGCCCAGCTCACGATGAGCCGCGGGTTGCGTCCGGTCCGCTCCTCACCGATTGTCCGGTGGTCGAACCCGAGCATCGCCAGGATGGGGTCGTCGATGAGCGTGTCGATGATCTGCTGGTGCACGGTCTGGGGAGAAGTGGTCACTCCGCGTCTCCGGGTAGTTCCTCTGCAGCGGCTGCTCCGCCATCCTCGGTACCGGAGGCTAGGAGGCGTCGTGCAGCGGAAGTGCAACCGAAGTTAAAGCGACGGTAAAAATTATCGGGTGGTCGCGAGAGAGTGCGCCGTACCCGGTTCTTCTCAGTAACATCACAGTTCGATGGGCGATAGTTGTGCCATGAACCCGTCGCCGACTCCCTCCCCAGACCGGGTGACGGCGGGTCCGGCTCCCTTCGAGGTCTAGGATCTGGCGTGCGCATCCTCAGTGGCCCGGTCGGCCGGTCGATCGCATTGCTGGCGGGGCTGAGCGTGTTGCTGGGGGTGGTGGTCGCTGGGATGGCCTTCCCGGTGGTCGGCGGCCTCGGGATCCTGTCGAACGAGGCAGGTGACAGCGTCACGTCCAGCTCGGCCGACCTGGTGAACAACCCGGCGCCGCTGACGACCACGGTCACCGACTCCGACGGGCGCCCGCTGGCCTATCTGTTCGACCAGAACCGCACCGAGGTGGCCAACGACCAGATCTCGCCGACGATGAAGGCGGCGATCCTGGCGATCGAGGACCGCCGGTTCTACGAGCACCAGGGCGTCGACTGGCAGGGCACGCTGCGTGCGGTCGTCGCGAACTCGACGTCCGGGGATGTCGTGCAGGGCGCGTCGACGCTGACCCAGCAGTACGTCAAGAACTACATGCTCTACGTCGACGCCCAGACCGAGGCCGAGCGGCTCAAGGCGACCGAGCAGACCCCCGCCCGGAAGCTGAAGGAGGCGCGGATCGCGCTGCAGCTGGAGCGCCAGCTGTCCAAGGACGAGATCCTCAACCGCTACCTCAACATCGTCTTCCTGGGCAACGGCAGCTACGGCATCGCGGCGGGCGCCCGGACCTACTTCAACACCACGCCGGACAAGCTGACAGTGCCGCAGGCCGCGTTGCTGGCCGGCATGGTCCGCTCGACGACCCAGTTCGACCCGGTGCAGAACCCGGAGACCGCGACCGAGCGGCGCAACCTGGTGATCGAGCAGATGCGCCAGCAGGGCATGATCGACGACGCCCAGGCCCGCCAGGCGACGGCCGCGCCGCTCGGCATCGCGGACCCGCTGGTCCGGATCCCGAACGGCTGCATCGGTGCCGGTGACACCGGCTTCTTCTGCAAATACGTCGTCCAGTACCTCACCGAGGCGGGCTTCTCCGAGGAACAGATCAACCGGGGCGGCTACACGATCCGGACGACGCTGGACCGGCGGGCGATGGGCGAGGTCAAACGGGCACTCGACGCGGAGGTCCCGCCGCGGACCCCGAACGTCGCGAACGTGATGTCGCTGGTGCAGCCCGGTCAGGACGCGCACCGGGTGCTGGCGATGGGGTCGAGCCGGACGTTCGGCCTCGACGCCGACGCCGAGGAGACCAGCTTCGGCCTGCCGTATCAGCCGGTGAACCTGGGTGCCGGCTCCACGTACAAGATCTTCACCGCAGCCACCGCGCTGGAGAAGGGGCTCGGCATCAACTACTCGATGCAGGTGCCTCCCTCCGGCTACGCCTCGCCGATCTACGTCGACGGCAGCGGACGCCCGATCCCGGTCGCCAACGCCAGCGAGGGCCTGCCGCCACGCATGAGCATGACCGACGCGCTCGCGCAGTCGCCGAACACCGCGTTCATCAAGCTCGAGGAGTCCACCGGGGTCCCGGACGTCGTCGACATGGCGGTCCGCCTCGGGCTGAAGTCGCTGGCCACGACGCCGTTCGTGGACCCGGGAACGGGTGAGCGCACCGACCGCTCGATCGCCGAGGTGATCAAGCAGCAGCGGCTGGCGTCGTTCACGCTCGGTGTCACCCCGACGTCGGTGCTGGAGCTGGCGAACGTCGGCGCGACGCTGTTCTCGCAGGGCAAGTGGTGCCCGCCCACGCCGATCGACTCGATCACCGACGCGAACGGGAAGGACGTCCCGATCACCGAGGAACCGTGCCAACAGGCGGTCGACCCCGGCCTGGCGAACACCCTGGTGACCGGGATGAGCCAGGACGACATCTCCGGGACCTCGGCGGCCGCGGCCCGGGCGGCCGGCTGGACCCGTCCGATGGCGGGCAAGACCGGCACGACCCAGCAGAACAAGTCGGCGGCGTTCGTCGGGGCGATCCCGGAGATGTCCGGTGCGGTGATCACCTTCGACAACTCGAACTCCCCGCGCCCGCTGTGCGACGGCGGCAACGGTCCCTTCGCCTGCGGCGAGGGCAACATCTTCGGTGGCAAGACGCCCGCCCGGACCTGGTACGGAGCGGTGACGCCGCTGGTCGCGGGCACGCCGCCGACCCCGTTGCCGCCGACCGACCCCCGCTACCTCGACGGTGGTGCGGAGTCCCGGATCCTGGACGTCGTCGGCCGCTCGGCCGCCGACGCCCGCGGCGAGCTCGAGGGAGCCGGCTGGCAGGTGACGACCCGGACGGTGGACAACCGGGCCACCGAGGGAACCGTCATCGGTCAGGAGCCACGGGGTGCGGCGCTGCCGGGCGAGCCGGTGACGCTGCAGGTCAGCAGCGGCACGGTGCCCGCCCCTCCGCCGCCTCCCGGCTCGCCACCCGCGGTCGGACCCCCCGCCGGGCCACCGCCACCGGAGGAAGGCGCGGACGGCGGCGACGGTGGCTGATCAGCCGGTCGTCTTCGCGGTGGAGGCCGGGTCTTCCGAGCCCTCGGCAGAACCGGCCCTGGACCGGCTCGGTAGCAGCAGGGTCACGGGCGCCGAGGTTGTGCCGACGGTGAGCCGCCCGCCCTCGCTCTCGGCGAGGCGGCGTGCCAGTGGTAGACCCATGCCGCGTCCGCCGTCCCGATTCGTGAGGGCGGAGCTCGGGACCCCGGGGCCCTGATCGCCGACGTCGATCGCGATCGCGTTCTCGCCGACCTCACGGGCGGAGATCGACACGTCCCCGGCTCCGTGCAGGAGCGCGTTGTCGAGCAAGACACCGAGGATCTGCCGGACGGCGGCAGACGAGGCGTCCGGCTCGGGAAGGGAGCCCGGGAGCAGGGAGGAGAACGAGCGGCCGTCCCGCGTCAGGCGCGGGCGCCACTCGTCGTCGAACTCGGAGAACAGGCGTGGGAGGTCGGCCGGCGCCGAGGTCGTCTGCCGTTCACGCGCCAGGGCGAGGAGCTCGTCGATCGTCCGCTCGAGCCGGTCGATCGACCCCAGCCCGTACTCGATCTGCGGTCTCGTCATGGGCTCCGCCGCGTCGAGTGCGGACTCCAGTCGCAGCCGCAGACCCGCGAGCGGGGTTCGGAGTTGATGGGAGGCCTCCGCTGAGAACGCGCGTTCGCGGGCGAGGAGGTCGTCGAGCCGGCATGCGGTACGGCTCAGGGCTCCGCTCACCCGGTCGGTCTCCGCGATGCCGCTGCGCTTCGGGCTGATGCCGAAGTCCCCGTCGCCCAGCCGGTCCGCGTCGTCGACCAGTCGGTCGAGAGGTCGGGACAGGCGCAGCGCCAGGCGGCGAGCGAGCAGCCATGTCGACACCAGCACGACCGCGGCCAGAGCCGCCATCCCCAGCCAGATCGGCATCACGGACGCGTAGACCTGTGACGAGGGCGCGGTGGCGCGGACAACACCGACGATGTCGTGTAGGCCGCTGACCGGGACGGCCACGACAAGGTCGTCGGCAGGCGGCAGCCCGGTGCGCCCACCGAGGACGTAGTCCACCGCGGCGTCACCCTCCGAGGGGCCTGCTCCGAGGAGCAGTGCGCCGTCGGCGTCGTAGAGCGCCACGGCAGCGTCACTGGGGCCGTCCGGAAGCGCGCGCGGCACGCGGTCATGGGCCATGTCGCTCTGCACGCTGCGCGCCGCGAACCCGGCCAGCCGCTGCAGGGACGAGTGTTCCTCGGAAACAGCGAACTCGGCCAGGCCGATGGCCAGCGGTATCCCGAACAGCGCGACGGCGAACGTCGCGGTGATAAGGGCCAGTCCCACGACCCGCGACCTCATCGATCCGTCCCTTCGCCGCCGTTCGGTGGCCACTCCAGGCGGTAGCCATGTCCCCGCAGGGTCGTGATGCGGGGTGCCCGGTGCGCGGAGAAGGACGCCAGGAGCCTGCGCAGATTGCCGACGTGGACGTCGAGTGTCTTGGTCGGGCCGGTCCAGTGCTCGTCCCACACGTCCGACAGGAGTTGGTGACGGCTCAGCGCCGTGCCGGGTTCCCTCGCCATGCGAGCGAGCAGGTCGAACTCCTTGTTCCGCAGCTCGACACCTGTGTGCCCGATCGACACGCGCCGACCGCTGAGGTCGATCCGCAGGTCACCGAGTTCGATGACCTGGGTCGTGCCCTTCGGTTCCGACCGGCGAAGGTGCGCGCGGACCCGGGCCAGGAGTTCTGCGAGACGGACGGGTTTGGTCAGGTAGTCGTCGGCGCCGGCTTCCAGGCCGACGATCACGTCCATCTCCGCGGTTCGGGCGGTGAGGATGACGATGATCGCCTCGGGGAGGACCGTCCGCATCCGGCGGCACACCTCGGTCCCGTCGATATCGGGCAGGCTAAGGTCGACCAGAATCAGGTCGAAGGGGACCTCGGCCACCGCGCTCAGCGCCGTCGCGCCGTCGGTGCGCCATACGGTGTCGAAGCCGTGGCTCCGCAGGTTGGTCTGCAGGAGGTCTCCGATCGTATGGTCGTCCTCCACTACGAGTACCCGTACCGACACGGCAGTGGCTCGCACGTTCACGGCGTTGTCCATCGACGGCCCTTCGATAGGTGACCTGCCGCGATGATGAAGACGGTGACGTAGACTCCGATGGCCCCGACGAGGACGAGCGCGGTATGCCACAGGTCGGTGGCCGGGCCGACGCCACTGACCGCGACGACGGCGCCTGCCCCGAGCGCCGCGGTCGCCGCAGCGAGAGCCGGTCGGAGCAGCGCTCCGGCGGCTCCTCGGAGCGGTCGCCGTCCCGTGGTCCGCACGATGAGCCGGGCGGTGCAGACCAGTCCGACCGTGTAGGCGAGTGAGAAGGCCGCGCCCAGCCCCACGACGACGTCCCCGGCGGGCAGCAGAAGCGATGCCAGGACGGCCAGCAGCGACTGGATCAGGGCGATCACGATCTGCACCATCGCCGGGCCCCGGGTGTTCTCCCACGCGTGCAGGGTCCGGACCAGCACGAACTGGAACGAGTAGATCACGACGGCCGGCGCGAACGTCGCCAGCACCAGGCCCATGAACCACGTGTCGGCCCCCGGGTTGCCGGGGAACAGCAGCCGAGTGATCAGCGGCGCGGTGATCAGCAGTGCGAACGCCACGGGCAGGAGCAGCCGACCCGACCGCACCAGGGCCTCCGTTGCCGCACGGGCAACGCTGTCGACGTCGTGCTCGACGGCTGCGCGGGCCATGCGCGGGAAGGCTGCCGTGACGACGGAGACCGCGATGATCGCGTGCGGGACCAACATGATCATGTTGGCGTTGGTGTACTGCGCCAGGCCGGCCGCGTGGTCGGCGGCGCCTGCCGCTGCCGCGCCGGCCGCATTCGCGACGATCGCGGTGATCGAGTACGCGATCTGGTTGGCGGCGACGAAAAGGACGGTCCAGCCGGCGAGCCGCAGGGAACGGCCGATTCCCGCTGCCGCGACGTCTCTGCGGGGCCGGACGCGAACACCTGCCGCGCGCAGCGCCGGCAGCAGGACCAGGACCTGGACCAGCACGCCGGCGGTGGCGCCGCCGGCGATGGCGAGGACCTCGCCGGGCGATACCGTCTCCGCCGCGTTCGCGTCCGGCCCAGTGGCGATCCCACCCAGGAACAGGAACGGGACCGCGGCGGCGATCCCGACGACGTTGTTCGCGACCGGGGCCCACATCATCGGACCGGGCCGGTCCCGGGCCAGGAGCACCTGACTGAGCACCGCGAAGATCCCATAAAGCGGAATCTGCGGCAGGCACCACGCCAGGAACGCGGCGAGGAGAGCGGTGTCCCGCGGCGGCCAGGCGCCGCCCGTGTAGAGACGGGCGATCCACGGGGCCAGCAGCACCCCGATGACCGTCGCAGGAAGCAGGACGAGCAGGGCAACGCTGAGAAGGCGGCCGGCGAACGCGTCACCCTCCTGCCGCCCGTTCGCGGCGGCCCGGATCAGCTGCGGGACGAACACGCTGCTGATCGCACCGCCGGCCAGCAGGGTGTAGACGATCGAGGGGAGCGTGTTGGCCAGGGTCAGCGCGTTGCCCACCACGTGGAGCCCGAAGGCCGCGGCCCAGACGGACGCGCGGACGAAACCCAGGACCCGGGACAGGGCGGTGGCGACGGCGAGCCCCGACACCCGCTCTCCGTGGGTGAGAGTCCCACCTGTCCTCGCGACGGAAGCCCTCACCGGGGCACCGCCCGGGCAGCCGGCTTGCCCGGAGTGATCCCGACGTGCACGTGGTCGCGGTGGACCGCGTCGGTGAAGAACCCGGTCCCGTCGACACGGATCGGCCCGCCGACCTCGGTCGCCCCGGCCTCGCCGGCGGCCGTCATCACGGCCTCGAGGCGGCGGTCGTCGCGGAGCTCCTCGACCGCCACGCCGTCGATCGCCCTGATGTCGAACGCCCGACCGACCGCATGGTTGGACAACCGGGTGGTCGGATAGACCGTGCCCGGGTGACCGGTGGCCGCGACCTGCACGTCGATCCTGGCACGGGCTCCGAGCCGCTGCAGGACACCCAGGATCGGGTCGCCGACACGACGCTCGACGATGTCGGCCCGCACCGGCTCGGGCAGGACGAGGGCGGGGTCCCCGAGCACGGCGCGTCCGAGAGCGGTCGGCCCACCGGCGCGGGCCGGTGCGAGAGGCGGGCGAGGGGGAGCGACCGATGCCGTGACCTCCCACCGGCCCTCGAGCAGGACGAGCCGGACGTCGAGCACCAGCTGTCGCACACCGTCGTGCCCGGTGTCGCCCCAACTCTGCTCGGCGAGCACGATCACGCTCGCCGTGGTCGCGGTGAGGCCACCCTGTTGCGCGAACACGACCTGTGTCCGTGCGCGGGGGGTGGGGAGATCGACCAGTTGCGGTGCGACGGCGCCAAGGGCTGCGGGGTAGCCGGCCGCGACGACGCGATCGCTGGCGGCGGTGGGCTGGGTCTCGTCCCAGCTGCCGATCGCCTCGATGAAGGCGACGGCGGTCTCCTTCGACAGGTCCCCGCGACTGGTGCGCGGAGTCATCACGTCGTCGGGGACAGGTGCGCTGGTGACCGGTGCCGGCGGCGGTGCCCCGGTATCGAGGCGTGGTGAGGCCGGCGCGGCGCCGGCACATCCGGCGGTGACGAGGACAAGCAGCACGAGCGCCGCGGCCGGGAGCAGCCGGTCGCGCGTCGTGCTCCGTGCAGCGGAAGTCACGCGCGATCCGTCGTGGCTAGACAACGCCCGAAGTGCGCGACCGGCACGCCGTCGCGGGTCTGGCTCCGGTAGAGCCAGGTCCAGCCGGTGTGTTCGTAGAACCGCACGGCGGAGTCCGGTTCCGTCGCGGTCACCAGTTCGACCCAGGGAATCCCGAGGCTCGTGCAACGGTCGAGGTAGATCTCGATCAGCCGCCGTCCGACGCCGGCTCCACGGGTCCCCGGATCGACGGCGACGGCGGTCAACTCACCGGTCGATTCCTCGCGCTCGTGTGGTCGCGCGGTGGGCGTGCCCGAGCGTCCCCGCCAGAGGCGAGCGGCGTAGGTCGTCGCTCGACCGCGCAGGAACGTGGCAAGAAGCCGCGGGCGGACCACGAGAGCGAAGACGCCGTGTCGGATGAGCGCTCCCCGGTGGCGCCGCAGCAACTCGCGCCGGAACGCGCGGCGATCCGTGGTACCGACCAGGAACCCGACGACCGTTTCGGCGCTGGCGTCGTCGCTACGCTCGATCGCAACGAGGCCGATGGCGTGGGGGCTGTCGAGGAAAGCGGCCTGCCAGCGCGCGACGAAACCCGTGCCGAGGCGCGGGAAGAAGCCGATCGGCAGGTGTGCGACATGCAGGCCGGCCATGGCGGACAGGTCGTAGGTCGTCGCGGTACGGACGAACACACTCGGACGGCGTCCGGCGGGGCGGGGAGGGCCGTTCGGTGCGGTGGGAACGGGAAGTGTCGCTGCGGATGCTCGATGCCGACACGTTGAGATGACGCCCATGACAGAACTCCAGGCGGGAAGCTCCGGAACACCGGAGACGGGGGTGATCGGGCCATGGGCCGCCCAAACACCCGTGCGAGATGTTCTCGGCGGGGTCAGGCGGCGAGCGCTGACACCGGGGGGCCTCGTCGGGCGACGTCGCGGACGATCGACCACTGGGGCACGGGCAGTGCCGGCTCGTAGCCGACCAGGCGCGGCGAACGAACCGGCCGCTTGGGCGTCGAGACGATGCGCCGGATCAGCGCGACCAGCAGGGGTCGTAGGGCAGCAACGAGGCTGCCGAGCTGCTGAACCTGGGTGATGGCAACGACGATCAGTACCGCCACGATGATGTGCACGACCGAAAGCGACACGTCCCCGGAGTGGTCCGTGGTCGGCGGGACCAGCTTGGTCGAGGCGTGCAACGCCGGCTGCGCCACGACAGCGCCGTTGACCATGGCCAGCAGTCCCTTGTACCGACGTGCGGTGACCAGGCGCGCGAGCGCAGCCGATGCCGCGACCCCGCCGACCGTCGCAGCGTGCACGGGGTGCTCACCGGCCGCGAGGTCCATCCCGATCGCGAGGACGGCGGTCGCGAGGGCGGCCACGAGCAGCGCCCGCGGCGAGGAAGGACGTGCGTCGGCCAGCACGACACTCCTCCCCTCAACCGGACCGAGTGGCATCACTCGGACGTTTTCACGGTAGCGCAGGGCAGCAATTGATCCGGCGCAGGCACAGATCGGCGATCGACTGTGCCGCTGGACGTACGACCTACCTCTTGTGGACGCGACCCTCTTGTGGACGCGACCTGGCGATCCTGTGTCAGTCAAATGGGTGGCTATGGGTGGGTGGCTATGGCTTCTTCGTTCGGCACACGTAGCGTGCCGCCATCCGCTCATAGTGTGACGGTCCGCAACCAACTGATCACTACAACATCAAGTAGGACGATGAACTAACGAATTGAGCCCGACGCGCAGGCCTGGTTCCAGGAGCTGCAGATCGACGACAAGGTCCAGGCCACCACCGCCTCGGTCGAAACGGGGAACGGGACGGTCGTTCCATGCTGACTGAGGCCGCCGACTCGTGCGCTGTGTCGGGCCGGCGGGGCGCGGTCTTCAGACGGGGACGGGGCACCGCGCCGTACCGGACGACTTCACGCCGAGCCACTGGCGAGCTCAATCGGCGGGCGCGGCCGCCTGCACGATCGTGCGGAGAACGGGGTGCACGCGTCGACCTCACACGTCGCGACGCCGCCGTGGTCGGCCACGATGTGCTCGACCAGCACGGGGTGGTCATTCATGCCGCCGAGAACCCGGTGACGGGTCACTGGTCGCGGCTTTCCCACCGGCCCGGCCAGCGACATCGCCGCGTGACACCGCCGACTGCGTGCGGCTCGCCGTCGAGAACCCCGCCGAGCGCGGCGAGTTCCGGGTGTTCAACCAGCTCACCGAGTCGTTCTCGGTCGGCGAGCTGGCCAAACTCGTCGCCGATACACACACCTGCACCGAGATCACGCACCTGGACAACCCACGGGTGGAAGCCGACCAGCACCACTACCACGTCGTCTCCACCGGCCTCGCCGAGCTGGGCCTGCGCCCGCACCTGCTCGCCGCCACCCTGATCACCTCGATGTTCGAGCTGCTCGAGCGGCACGCCGGCCGGGTGAACCGCGCCGCGCTGCTGCCGGCCACGCAGTGGCGCCTGCCCGGACGGTGACGTCGGGGCGACAGTGGCCCGGGCCACAGAACAAGCCGGTGGGGCTATCGGCGGTGCACGCCCCCGTCGCGGGACCCGCCGTGATCGGGTCCGCCACCGCTTCTCACCGACGCCACTGCACTGCAGCGACGAGAAATGAACGACAGGCGGTACCCATCCTGGAGCGGACGTCCCGCGTTGAGCACTCGCGGTCGAGGCGGTTGCCGTGCTCGTAGTCGCATCGGCCCGCCCGTGCTGCGGCGCGGTGGCGGTGGCGGCCGCCCCCAGTGGGCCGCGGATGTCGCCAGACCAGGCCATCCAGCGGGTGCAGCGTGCACCATCAGGACGAAGCGATAGCTATCGGCAGGTATACGCTAAGTGACGATCTTTCGTCGAAACGGGTACCGCATTCACCAATGGGGGGTCTTCGTCATGAAGCGGCGGGGGTCAGCCATCCACCGTGGTCGTCGACCTGCCGGCGCCTACGCCTCAGACGCCGCACTCTCTAACCGCTCTGACCTGCAGTGTTGGTTGAGACATCGATGGTCGTGTCCATAGCCGCGCCCCGATAGGACGTCGTGCACGAGTTGTGTGATGACGCACCAACGCTGGGATGCGCGGACGGGCCTGCCGATGACGCTGGTACGGTTCGGCTACTGTGAGCAACCTCGTCGGCGTGCTGGGGACACGGGTGCCAAGATCCGGTGCCCGCCGCGCCGTGGTACTCCTCGCCCTGTCGATGGTCATGCTGATCTGTGGGCTGCACCTGCTCATGCCGGTCCACGGCCCTGAGCTCGTCGCCGGTGGATCCTCGACGCAGCTGACAGGGTCGCAGGCGTCCGCGGGCGTCGCGGCTGACCAGTCGGCCGACCACCGAGACCAGATCGGTGCCGAGCGCCCCGCCGCTCCGCATTCGCATCCTGATGCTCCTGTGTGCCATCAGGACGGAGCCCACGACGAGTCGACTCTCACTGCTCGCGCTGACCGTCCCGTCCCACCGGACGTCTGCGCCGGAGCGGGCGTCGAGATCCGCGTAGCGGCCGCGATGCGGGCACCGCCGCAGATACACCGCGCAGTCAAGACCACGCCCGCTCGAGCAGAGGGTGGGCGTCACCACTTAGTCCTGGCACAGATCTCGCGGACGTAGAGGCCTCGGCGACCACGGACCAGATCCCGGTCGTCGTTTCTCGCGCCCCTACATCGCTCCCTGGCGGTGCGGCACATGCCCGCGCCCGAATGAGGTCTGTCATGTCCACTTCTTTCACGACTCTTCCCGCCGATGCCCCCGGCGTCGCTGCGCGACGTTGCTTCCAGTTGACCGACGTCGTCGGCTCCACACCGACGGTGTGGATCGACGCACCCTTCAGCGCTGCCGGACGGGGGTTCTGGGCCAAGCTGGAAGGCACCAATCCCGGCGGGATCAAGGACCGCCCTGCCCTGCATATGGTCGAGCAGGCCCGTCAACGCGGTGATCTCGAGCCGGGCGGGCGGATCGTCGAGTCCACCAGCGGCACCCTCGGTCTCGGCCTCGCCCTGGCCGGGATCGCGTTCGGGCACCCCGTCACGCTGGTGTCCGACCCGGGTATGGAACCGCTGATGTATCGGCTCCTGCGTGCCTACGGTGCCGAGGTGGTGACCGTGCAGAGCCCGGCGGCGTGCGGTGGGTGGCAGCAGGCCCGCCGCGACCGCGTCGCCGAGGTGCTCGACCAGCATCCCGGCTCGTGGTGCCCTGACCAGTACAACAATCCCGACAACGTGAGCGCTTACGCGCCGCTCGCCGACGAACTGCACGCTCAGCTCGGAAACATCGATGTGCTCGTCTGCTCGGTCGGCACCGGAGGCCACTCGGCAGGTATCTCCCGCGCGCTCCACCAGCACCTGCCCGACCTGGAGGTCGTCGGGGTCGACACGGTCGGGTCGACGATCTTCGGTCAGCCCGCACGACCGCGCCTGATGCGGGGGCTCGGCTCGAGCATCCATCCCCGCAACGTCGACCACAGCATCTTTAGCGAGGTGCACTGGGTCGGCGCGGACGAGGCAGTCTCGGCGTGCCGTGCGATGGCCAGCGCCAGCTACTCCAGCGGAGGCTGGAGCGTCGGCGCCGTCGGCATGGTGGCCGGTTGGCTGGCCCGGACCCGGCCGGAGGGCACCCGGATCGCTGCGGTCTTCCCCGACGGCCCGCAGCGCTACTTCGACACCGTCTACAACGACGAGTTCTGCGCGGCGAAGGGGATCACCGTCGGTGCCCCTCCGCTGCACGACCCGGACGAGATCGACCGGCCCGACGCGGTCGAGGTCCACCGCTGGACCCGCTGTGCCACCGTGCTCCGGCCTGCAGGACGCGAGAGCTGATGCGGGTACTCGACAGATACCGGTCGTTCGACCGGCCGGTCCAGCTGCTGCTGCTCAACCAGCTGACCATCAACCTCGGCTTCTACATGCTCATCCCGTACCTGGCCGACCACCTGTCCCAGGGGCTCGGGCTCTCGGTGCTGATGGTCGGCTTGATCCTCGGGGTACGGAACTTCTCCCAGCAGGGCATGTTCCTGGTCGGGGGCAGCCTGGCCGACCGGTTCGGCTACAAGCCGATGATCGTGGCCGGCTGCGCCTTGCGCACCGGCGGATTCGTGCTGATCGGCCTGGTCGACAACGTCCCGGCCCTGGTCGTGGCCTCGGCCGCGACCGGATTCGCCGGGGCGCTGTTCAACCCGGCCGTGCGCGCCTACATCGCCCATGACACCGGTGAGCGGCGCGTCGAGGCGTTCGCGCTGTTCAGCATCTTCTACCAGGCGGGCATCCTGATCGGCCCGATCGTCGGACTGGCACTGACCGGCATCGGCTTCGCCGTCACCTGCCTGGTCGCCGCCGCCGTGTTCGCCGTGCTCACGGTGCTGCAGATCCGGGCCCTGCCGGCCCGCCGCGGTGACGGCGGCGGCGACGCCGATCGGCGCCCGGTCCTCGCGCAGTGGCGCGACGTCGCCACGACCCGGGGCTTCCTGCCCTTCTCGGTCGCGATGATCGGCACCTACGTCTTGTCGTATCAGGTGTATCTGGCGCTGCCGTTGCACGCCCGGACCCTGGCCGGCGACGGGAACCTGGGCACGGCGTTGGTGACGGCGTTGTATGTCGTGTCCGGCGGGGTCACCATCGCGGCCCAGATGAAGGTCACCGCCTGGTGTCGTGCGCGGTGGGGGCCGGCGGGCTCGCTGAGCCGGGGCCTGGTCGTGCTCGGCGTGGCCTTCGTGCCGCTGCTCGCCGCCGACGGGTTGCTGGTCGCGCTGCCCGACGTCAGCGCGATGATCGCGACGGTGCTGGGTGTGGCGGCGTTGCTGTCGACCGCGGCGCTGCTCGCGATCGGGACCGCCGTGGTGCTGCCGTTCGAGATGGACACCATCGTCGGGCTCGCTCGCAACCGGCTCGTCGCGACCCACTACGGCTTCTACAACACCGTGTGCGGGGTCGGGATCCTGCTCGGCAACGCGGGGACGGGCTGGGCGATCGACCTGGCCCGCTCGCTCGGCGCCCCCTACGCGCCGTGGTTGGTGTTACTGGTCATCGGGCTGCTGTGCGGGTTCGCCCTCGCGGTGCTGTATCGGCGCGGACTGCTCACCGCACCCGCCGAGGACACCCGAGTAGCGCAGAGCGAACCGGATGGCGACCCCCCGACCACCCAACTGTGGGCGGTCGGCCAGCACGACGACAGCCCGACCCGCCCGCTACCGGCCATCGGTGCTGCCCAGCAGCAGCCGGCTCCCACGCCGGTGGAGACGACGCGGCCGCTGGCCGACCTGCCTGGGGCCGCCCGACGATGGTGACCCCCGCACGAGCGGACAAGCCCAGCCGTCCGCGACGACCACCGAGCGGCGCGTCCGTCATGGGGCGGTGAACGGCGTCGGACACGCCGCCGTGGCGTTGCGGCGGCTGGGTGTTCGGCTGCTCGCCGTCGGTGTCGTCGTGGGGGTCCTCGCCGCGGGGCTGGTGTTGGTCCGGATCGCGATGGGGCACTTCCTCACCCCGGTAGCGATCAGGCCGGGGTGCCTGCCCCCGGCAGCGGCCGTGCCCATCTCCGCGACCGGCCCCAGCGGACTCGGCGCCGAGCAACTGGCCAACGCCGCAACCATCGTCGCGGTGGGCCGGGACCGCGCGGTCCCGGAGCGGGCTGTGTGGATCGCCGTGGCCACCGCGCTGCAGGAGTCCGGCCTGCGCAACCTCGACTACGGCGACCGTGACTCGCTCGGGCTGTTCCAGCAACGCCCGTCGATGGGCTGGGGCTCGGCCGAGCAGGTCACCGATCCCCGGTACTCGGCCGCGATCTTCTACGACCGCCTGCTGCAGATCCCCGGATGGGCCGACATGGAGCTGTGGGAGGCCGCCCAGGCGGTCCAACGCTCGGCGTTCCCGACCGCCTACGCCAAATGGGAGGACACCGCCGCGAACGTGCTCACCGAGGTCGGTGACGGGGCGGCGCGAACCACCGGGGCACGCACGACCGCGGACGGCGGCAGCTGCGCCGACCCCTCGAGTGCGGTGATCGGCGACGACCCGCGGCCGCGCCCAGCCGGCTGCACCGAGGACGACCCCACCACCCGGGGCTGTGTGACCCCCACGACGCGGTTCGCACTGGAGCAGGTGCGGACCGCCTTCGGCGCGCTCAGCGAGACCACGTATCTGACCTCGACACGCTGCTTCGCCGACCGCCCGGCGAACCCGACCAGCGATCACCCCCTCGGGAAGGGGTGCGACCTGTTCCCCGGACCCGCCGGCAGCTTCGCCTCCGGCCGCGACGTCGACGACGGCTGGGTGATCGCCGAGTGGTTCCGGCGCAACGCCGTCGCCCTCGACGTCTCCTACGTCATCTGGCAGGGTCAGATCTGGCTACGGCCCCAGGCAGGTTCCGGTCGGTGGAGCGACTACACCGGGGGCGGGGTGTACGACCCCGCCGACCCGGTGGGCGGGCACTACGATCACATTCACGTGTCGTTCCGCCGCTAGCCGACCCACTGCTCAGGCGATGCGCGCCAGCGTGGCGCCGCCGTCGGTCGACCGGTGGATGCCGTCGTTGGTCACGATCGTCAACCGGCCCCCGGGCTCGGCGGTGATGGCCTGCGGCGGGCTCTCGGTACCGGCACGCCGCTGCCAGGTCGCGCCCCGGTCGGTGCTGGCGTGCACCGTTCCGTCCGGCCCGATCCCGTACACCGCGCCGTCGCCCGCCCACGACACGAAAGCCAACAGCGGGCTACCGGTGACGCTGCGGAAGGTGGAGCCACCGTCCTGGCTGGCGGCCACCCCGTTCTCGGTCGTGGCCAGTACCCGGGTCCCGTCGGAGGGGTCCACGGCGATGTCGAGGGCATCCAGCGCGGCGCGCTCCTGCCAGGTGCGACCGCCGTCGCTGCTGACCATCAGCAGGCCGCGGGTGGCGTCGAGCCCGACAACCGAGGTGCCGGCGGCGTCGAGAGAGTGGAAGTCGACCTGGCCCTGCAGGCTCACGGGCTCCCACGTCGTGCCCGCATCAGTGCTGCGGACGAGCCCGACCGGGTTCGGGGTGCCGGCGTCGTCGGGGGCGGGGTGTCCGCTGGCGAGGAAGGTGCGGGGCCCGGCGACGGTGAACCCCATCAGGTCCGGCCCCGCGGTCTCCGGTGGGTCCTGGCGAGGAACCAGTGTCCCGTCGGGGGCGAGGGCGAACAGCCCGTAGTGGCCGGCAACGACCACGCTGCCGCCCGCAGGGTCGACGCCCACTCCGTGTACGTGTCCGACCGGGGCGAAAAGATCTGCGGTGGTGGTGTTGGCGGCGGTGTCCGAGGTGTCGGACGCACTCCCTGCGCCACAGCCGGCCAGCACGAGGACGGTGCCGGCGGCAAGGAAGGCGTGGGCCCGGCGCGGTCGGACTCTGCGCTGGGGGAGACCTGTGCGGTGTGCGGGCGATCTGTTGACCATGGGACGGAGGATTACCTTTCTGCGGGGCGCGGGGATCCGACGATGCGTCCGCGACGTCGGGCTGCGGGGAGCCAAGCGACGGCGACGGCGGCGGCCGCAAGGATGATGTAGGGGCCGTCGCCGAGACGGGTGTACGGGGTGAGGCCGGTGCGCAACGTGACGGGCTCGCGCAGCAGCGCCGGATCACCGAGGGGCGACAGTGCGCGGACTGTCCCGTCGGGGTCGACAACGGCCGAGTAGCCAGTGGGTGCGGCTTGGATGACGCTGCGTGCGCTTTCCAGCGCGCGCAGGCGTGCCGCGGCGACTTCGATCGAGGGGACGTCGTCGGTGACATACGACGAGGCATTGGTCGGGACCAGGACGAGTTCGCCACCGGCACGGACCGCTTCCCGCACCCGGTCGGCGAACAGCACCTCGTAGGAGATGACGACTCCGAGCCTGCGGCCGGCGACGTCGAGAGCCGCCGTGCCGTCGCCCACGATGGCGTCGCGGGGGACCAACGCCGTCAGATCGGTGACCTTCTCCAGCAAGGCCCGACCGGGGATGTACTCGCCGAACGGCACACGATGTTCCTTCTCGTAGCGCCCGGTCTGCTGGCCGCGGGCGTCCCACAGCAGCGCGGCATTGCGGAACCCGCTGCCCTGCGTCTCGGTCACACCGGCGATGACCGGGGCGGCGAGCCGCCGAGCCAGTTCGGCGACGGCTCGGTCGTTCGGTCCGCCGATCACCGGCCCGCGGGAGGTGATCACGTTCTCCGGGAACAACACGAGGTCGGGAGATGCGGTGATGTCGCGGGCAACAGCCAGGTGCCGGTCGGTGGTGTCCTGCGGATCGGTGAAGACCGCCCGCAGCCCCCGCGGGCCCCCGCCCTGCACGATCGCGGTGTCCAGCCGGCCTGTGGCGGTGGTCGTGGCGGCGGCGACGGCGGCCCCGACCGGTGGGATGGCGACACTTCCGGCGAGGGTCGCGGCGAGAACGACGACCCGCTGTCGACCGGTGGCCGTGATTGTGGCCGCGAGCCCGGCCCCTGCAGCGGCGGCGAGCCCGGTGACCAGTAGTGACCCACCCACGGGGGCCGCATCGGCAAAGGGGCCGTCGAGCTGGCTGAGCACCAGCGCGGGGAGCGGGAATCCGCTGAAGGGGAACGCAGTCTGAGCGGCGTCGAGCAACATCAGCAACGCCGGCACCGCCCACCACCCGTGCCATGGGCGTCCCGGCGTCGATCCCGGCACGGCGCAGGCCACCGCGACGAGCAACGCCGTCTCGACAACCGTGACGGCCAGATAGCCGGCCACGGCGAAGTCGGACAACCAGTACAGCGACGAACTGAACCACACCAGACCGGTCGCCGCGCCGATGCCGGCGCGCTGGCGAAGCGTGCGACCTCGAAGCGCCAGAACCCACATCGCGACACCGAGTGGTACCAGTGGCCACCAGCCTCGAGGTGGAGCTGCTGCCGCGAAGGCGGCGCCTGCCGCGACCGCCAAGACGAAGCTTGCCCGGAGACCGAGCCGGCCCCGCCCGCGCCGTGACGTCGTTTCTGTGCCTGATGCCCTCTCGTGTCCTGACGCCGGAGAGTGCGGCGCACGCTGTCGTGGAAACCGGTCTCGGTTCGTCACGAGCCGGCTGCCAGGAGTGGGTGGCCTGCGTCCTGCCAGGCTTGCATCCCGCCGGCCAGGTCGGTGAGATTGCGGTAGCCGAGCTTGGCCAGTGTCGTCGCAGCGGCCGCGCTCATCGTTCCGGTCCGGCAGTACACGGCCAGCGCAGCGGCTCGATCTGCCGGCAGCTCCGCGACCCGCTCGCCGATCTGGTCGAACGGGATCGAGGCGTCGGTGCCGGCGATGGAGCCGTCGTCGGGCGTGTGCACGTTGACGACCACGACGCCGTCTCTGTCCACCAGTTCGGCGAACTGCGCGGCATCGACGAGCCGCACCGGGGACGCCGCAGCGCCGGTGGAGACGGTGGCAGCGCTCGGTGCTGCGGCCTCACGGGCTGTCGGGGTGCTGGCGCAGGCGGCAAGCAGGACAAGCGCGGCGAGAGCGATCGTTGCGGGACGCACGAGGCCGAGGCCGGGTCGACAGGTCATCGCGGTGCTGGCTCCAGTGGGCGCGTCGGCTCGGTCGAGGGAAACGAGACCCTCTTGTGGTCCTATGTATCGTAGGAGATGCCGTGATGGCGATGCCGCGCACTGCACCCCCCTCCGCGGTAGCGCACATCGGCACCGCCCGGTGCGGCGGGCGGACCGGTGGGCATCGGCCCACTGGTCCGTTCCCGCTGGCCCGCGATGTCTCACCGGTTGCGGACGTGGTCGCACGGCGAACCGTGCCGTACGAGGCACCAGCGGCACCCGCTGCGCTGCTGGCGCGGTTCGACGCGCTCGCGGCGTCGTTGCCACCGGGGGAGACGAGGCAACCCGGCTTGTTCACTGGTTCGTCGCGTTGGAGCAGGTGGCGGCGCTTGCGGTCTCACTCGGCAGCCAGACGTGCAGGTGGAAGGGGGCCAGGGCCTGATCGTCCACCCCTCGACGGCGTCGAGATCGACGAGCTGACCGTCGCCGTCGAGCCTCAAGTTCTGTCCGTCGATCGTGAAGGACATCCCCATCGGGCCAGAACCCGTTGTTCCCATTCTCTGGTGCCCAACACGCGACAGCGCCTGCCTGCTCCGGGACCACCTTCGATGAGGCAGGACAGCGGGCGGCGTCTCTCTCAACGAAGCGGCCCCACACCTGGGCTCGATGCTCTTCCAGTCTCGGCGAGGGTCTCGTCGCGGACGGGGTCGATACCGATGACCCGGTGGCCGGCCGTCCGACCTCGCTTACCCACGCGACACACGATGACCCAGTCAGTCGCGATCACACCTCGACGCGCCCCGGCGCGAAGGCCCGGAGCACAGTCGTCACGATCAGCTCCGCAGCATCGGAAGGGTGGATTTTCGCCCTTCCGACCTCGTCGGCAGCACCGTGGATGAGCCGATGCAGAACCGCGACCATCCAGGAGATGGGGAGGTCATCGCTGAACACACCGTCAGCTTGTCCTCGTTCGAGCACGCGTACAGGACGCTCGGCCAACCTCTCATGGAGCTGATGGATCCGCTCTGAGGCCAGTTCCTTCTCTGCGGCGGCGACAAGACTGAGGGAGCGACCGGTGTGCTCCCAACTGGCGCGGATGTAGCGCGCCAGTGCTTCCCGCGGTGGACCTTGAAGATCGACCGACTTCAGGGCGACATCCACCTGCTCGAGTACGTGCACGACAGCGGCATCGACGAGTTCCGCCCGCGAAGGGAAGTGCCCGTAGACGGTCACCCGGCCGACCCCGGCCTCCTTCGCGACGTCGGCCACGCTCGCCTCCGGGCGTCGCCCTAGGCAGTCCGCCGCTGCCTCGACGATCGCATCGATGTTGCGGCGAGCGTCCGCTCGCCGGGGTCCACCCGAGGCCATCTGCTCTGAGCCAGCTCCCATGAGCTCGAACATACCTGTTTGACTTAGAACGGCAATTAGGTAACTCTGACAGCACTGTACGAGTTAAGGAGTTGCCATGCCCGACTCGACCGGCACGCCGCCGGATTCCAGAGTGGTCGCACACACCGGACGCTGGCGGACGCTGGCGTTGCTCGGCGTTGCTCAGTTCATGCTGATCGTCGATGTCACCGTCGTGGCGATCGCGCTACCCCACATGGGTGCCGACCTGGGCCTGTCCCGCGACGCGCTGACATGGGTGACGAGCGCCTACACGCTTACGTTCGGCGGTCTGATGGTGCTCGGAGGACGCGTTGCGGACCTCATCGGACCACGCCGGCTCGTCCTCGCCGGCCTTGCGGTGTTCACGATCGCGTCGCTGACCGCCGGTATCGCCGATGGGGCGGCGATGTTGATTGTCAGTCGGATCGCGCAGGGCGTCGGCGCCGCCATGCTTTCGCCGGCGGCGCTGTCTTCGGTCGTGCGACTGTTCGACGGCGAGGAGCGGAACAAGGCCCTCGGTATCTGGTCTGCCATGGGCGGTGCCGGCGGCGCGGTCGGAGTGCTGCTCGGAGGAGTCCTGACCGGCGGGCCGGGATGGCCGTGGATCTTCTTTGTGAACATCCCCGTCGGCGCGGTGATCCTCGTCCTTCTGATCCGCATGCTCCCGGCGTTGCCCGGGGTCCCGGTGCAGGAGCGCCAGGGAGTCGACGTTCTGGGCGCCGTGCTGATCACCGGTGGGACCGGCCTGGTCATCTACGCTCTGATCGGGGCCGGTGATCGGGGCTGGCTCGCCCCCGTCACGGTCGGCCTCGTCGTCGCGGGCGCAGCACTGTATGCGGCCTTCGTCGTCTGGCAACGACGAGTTCGATCCCCGCTCATGGATGTCGAGCTGATGACCCGCCGCTCGGTGGGGTCGGGGACCTTCGTGATCCTGATGGCCACGGCCCTCATGGTCGCCATCTTCTTCCTCGGCTCCTTCTACCTGCAGGACGCGATGGGCCACAGCGCGCTCACGACCGGCCTCCTGTTCCTGCCGGTCGCCGGTGCGACGATGCTCGGCGCCAATCTCGCAGGATGGGTCATGGCGCGCGTCGGCGGCCGAGCACTGGCGCTCGGCGGGTTGCTCCTCGCCGCACTCGGACTGGCCGTCCCCGCGCTGTGGGCGGGGACGCTCAGCATGGTGCTCGGGCTGAGCGCAGCCGCTGCGGGGATCGGCTCGCTGTTCCTCGTCGCCTCGGCGACGGCACTGGGGCAGGTCGAGCCGGAGAAGTCGGGCGTCGCGTCCGGCATCGTCAGCACCTTTCACGAGTTCGGAGCGTCTATCGGCACCGCCGTGGTCTCGAGCATCGCGGCAGCAAGTCTCATGACCGGCTCGGGCGAGGGGTTCGGCAGAGCCTTCGGCGTAGCGGCCGTGATCGCACTGGGCGCCGGCCTCCTCGCGACATGCTGGATCCCGGCACGCGTTCGCACGAGCAGGACGACTGATTGAGGCGGCCGGATCAGCCCTGGTGCCGCGACGGCACCGCGGGCTCCGTGGATGGCTCGCCCCGGCCGGAATCAGGATGATGCTGAGGTTCCGCCGCTTCTCCGCGAACCTGGGGGAAGCTCAGTCGGTCCACCGGCTCGTTCTCGCGGTGCGCCGGAGAGCGGGTCTCGGTCGCGACCGGGAGCAGCAGCGTCATCGTCGACGGGACGGTACCGACGGTGAGTCGTCCGCCTTCGCTCTCGGCGAGTCGACGAGCCAGCGGTAAGCCCATACCGTTCCCGATGTGTCCGTCCGTGAGAGCGGCCGTCGGGACACCGGACCCTTCGTCGCTGATCTCGACCGCGATCGCGCTCTCTCCCAGCTCGTGGACGGAGACCGACACCGCCCCTGCACCGTGGAAGTAGGCGTTGTCGAGGAGGACACCGACGATCTGGCGGACGGCGGCCGACGACGCGTCCGGCCGCGGAAGAGAATCCGGCAGCCGGATCGAGAACCTTCGGCTCTCCCGGGCGAGGCGAGAACGCCACTCCTCGTCGAACTCGGCGAGCAGCGCGGAGAGATCGGCCGGTGCTGAGGTCGTCTGACGTTCGCGTGCCAGTACCAGGAGCTCGTCGATCGTGCGCTCGAGCCGGTCGATCGAACCCAGACCGTCCGCGATCTCTGCGATCGTCATGCGCTCGGGCCGGTCGAGTGCGGACTCCAATCGGAGCCGCAGGCCTGCCAGGGGCGTGCGTAGTTGATGAGAGGCTTCCGCTGAGAACGCTCTCTCGCGCGCGACGAGGTCGTCGAGCCGCCGCGCGGTTCGGCTGAGGGCGGCGCTCGCCCGGTCGGTCTCCGCGATACCGGTCGAATCCGGGGTGATACCGAAATCCCCGTCTCCCAGCCGGTCCGCGTCGTCGACCAGGCGCTCGAGCGGACGGGACAGACGGATCGCCAGCCGTCGCGCGAGTAGCCACGCTGACACCAGCACGACAGCGGCGAGGCCCGCCATTCCCAGCCAGATGGGGACCAGGGCGCCGTAGACTTGAGACGGCGGTGTGGACGTACGAACCACACCGATGATGTCGCCCGTGTCGCTGACCGGGACCGCGACGGTCAGGTCCTCGACCGGCGGTGGACCGGTGCGGCTGCCGAGGACGTACTCGACCGGCGCGTCGCCGTGCGCGGGACCGTCACCGAGCAGCCGCGTCCCCTCGTCGTCGTAGAGGGCGATCGCGGCATCGCCGGGGCCGTCCGGCAGGCGTCTCGGCACGAGATCGTCGGTCATGTCCTCCTGCACCGTGCGAGCGGCGAACCCCGCGAGACGCTGCAGTGAGGAGCGCTCCTCCGCCACCGAAAACTCGGCCAGTCCGATGACAAGCGGTATCCCGAACAGCGCCACCGCGAAGGCCGCAGCGATGACAGCGAGTGCCACGATCCGCGACCTCATCGATCGGACCCTCCGCTGTCGGGCAGCGGCATCGCCAGGCGATAGCCGTGCCCGCGCGGTCCTGTGATGGCGGAGCCCGATAGGGCGGGAAGGCGCGAATCCTGCGCAGGACCCCGACCTGACCGTTGAATTACTCGGCTAGTGTGCACTGGTCAGCCATCGCAGCGAGCACCTCCCGCGGCCCCGTGTAGGGATCACGGCCGTGGGCAGTGCGGATGTTGTCGACGACCAGGAGGTCACCGCTCTGCCAGGGCTCGCGGACGGCGTTGGCGGAGTAGGCCTGCATGATGTGGGATATGAGGTCCCAGCCGATGGGGGTGCCGTCCCCGAAGCAGGTGGTGGCCGGTAGCCCGTCGGGCCCGAGCAGGTCGCGCAACTCGTGGGCTGTTTCGGGGCCGAAGACCCACTCGCTGTAGTAGGCGATCTCGTTGAACCAGCAGCGCACTCCCGTGATCGGGTGCCGGACGACGGCCGGGCGGCGTTGCCGGGTGCGGAGCTGTCCGCCGCGGCGCCACTCGAAGTCGATGGAGTGTGCTCGGCAGTAGTCCTCGACGCCGTGTCGGTCACCGATGCCGAAGGCCTGAGACCAGGACGGACCGACGTCGCCGTTGTAGGTGCGCACCAGCATCCATCCCTCACGCTCACAACGCTTCACCAGACTCGCGGGCAAGGCTGCGAGCACGGTGGAGGAGTCGACGAGGACTGTGGCCCCGCCGAGGACGGGCGGGGACAGGCAGACGAACATCATCGAAGCGGGGAACCAGTCGCGGTACGACAGCTCGTGGTGCGGGCACATCGGGATCCCGTGTGGCCATCGCGTCGTCGAGTAGACGCGGTCGGTGTAGGGCACCCGCGGTGCGAAGGCCTCACGCTCGGCCATCAGGTCGTCGGCGAGCATCCGTACCACGTCGCCGGCCAGGATCGGGTCATACAGGCCCAGACCGCGGACCAGCACTGCGCCGTGGTCGACCACGGCCGCACGGAGCGCTCGCCTCGTTTCGAATGCCCACTGCAACGGGTCGTCCGGGTCGACCTGCAGGAGAGCAGGCGTGCCGGGGCGGCATTCGACCTGGAGCTCCACGTTCTGGGGAGGCCGGGACGAGAAGGACATGTCGACTCCCCATGGTGCGCGGTCGGCGCTCATGCCGACGTCGGAATGGATCTGGTGGGCAGCTCGCGGGCCGGGTTGGCGCCCCAGGTCTCGCCCGCGGGGACTTCCTCGCCCTTCATGAGGAACGAATCGGCCTCGATCACGGCGTCATCGCCGATGGTGATGCCGTAGTGCACGAAGGCGCCGATCCCGAGCGTGACCCGCGACCCGATGACGGTGTAGTCGGACTTGAACGCACCGTCTTCCTGCGAGTGGTTCTGGACGATGCTGCGCTCATTGAGCGTGCAGTCGTCACCGAACCTGATGAATGGTCGCTCGACGAACGCGGCGCCGTCGTCGAACAGGCGCGCGCCGACCCGCATGCCGAGCATGCGCAACAGCAGCCCCTTGAACGGGGTGCCGTTGAACAACAGCAGGTAGCTCGGAGCGGGTACCTTCCAGAACCGTTCGTGCCCCCAGAAGATCGGCTCGTAGATCGAGCACCCCTTCGGCGCCCGCAGGAGCAGTCGCCGCACCGACCGGTCGACCGCGGTGAACCACCCGACGGTGAGCACGGTGATCAGCACCTGCGCGACCAGGATTTCGGCAGCGCCGAGCGTGACCTCCCAGATCGCGATCCCGGGGACCAGCAGTGCGATCCCGAAGAAGTAGAGCCAGCGCACGATCAGGTGCAGCGCGATCGTGACGGCGTTGTGCCGATTCTTGCCACGGAGCGCGCGCCGCAGTCCCTGCTCGCCGAGCTCGAGTTGTGCGTCCCGGGCGACCGTGCGCGGAATCTCGAAGCTCGGAGAACCGAGCAGGCCGACGTCCTCTCGGACCGGGCCGTCGACGGGGATCATGACCTTGGTGCCGAGCAGGCAGTTGTTCCCGACCCTGCCCTGCGACGGGTAGACGATCCGGTTGCCGAAGAAGCTGTTCGTACCGATCGTGGTCTGCGACAGGCGGAAGGACGTGTGCGAGTACTCCGCGTTGACGATCGAGAGGTCGTCGGCGACGACGGTGCCGGTGCCGATCCTGGTCAGATAGGGCGACTCGTGCTTGATCAGCATCCCGAAGTTGTTGCCGGTCTGCACCAGTGGCCGGAGCTTGTAGCCCACGGCCCGGAGGTAGTGCGGGATCGCGGAGCTGTCCCCGAGCAGCATCGTGAACGTGACGCTGTTGGTCAGCAACGCAACGGTCTGGTGCAGGAAGTAGTGCACTCCGTAGAGCGGGTAGACACGGTCCGGCCGCACCGCGCGAGCCAGCAGGCGTGGAACGGTGATCATCACCAGGAACGCCACGAGCAGGACGCCGAAGAACAGCACGAAGCTCAGAGCGAGGATCTCGAGGTAGAAGTACCAGTGGACGAACGCCTCCGGCCCGGGGAACAGCAGCGCCGTCAGCTGCGGAACCTCGCGCAGCAGTAGCGCGATGCCGCCGAGGGCGAGCGGGAGGGCCAGGCCCAGGATGATGGTCAACTGCACCAGCGAATAGACGATCTTGCGGGTCAGCCCGGACCTGGCGGGCGGGACGGTGCAGTAGTTCACGCCGGCCGGGCGGGCCGGTGATCCGTGCCAACGCTCGCCGGCGGGGACCAGCTGACCGCTCAGCAATGCGGAGGTGTGTCCGAGCTGGCCGCCGTCGTCGATGCGTGAGCCGAGCTCGAGGACCGTGGCTTCGCCGACGAACGCATCGGCGCCCAGGGTGACCGACCCGATCTCGATCAGACCATCGCGGGCGCGGTAGCCAGAGAACATCGCGTCCTTGCGGATCACCGTGCGGTCACCGATGGACAGCAGGTCGGTGCACACCGGCATGGATTGGGCGAACAGTGCCACGTCGCGGCCGATCCGGGCGCCGAGCGAGCGGAGATACAGCGCGTAGAGCGGTGAGCCGCGGAACAGAACCAGCGGGTTCATGCGCACCAGCGTCTTGACGATCCAGAATCGGACGTAGCCTAGGCTCCAGATTCGGATCGAGCGGGGCTTCCACCGACCGATCAGTACCCACTTGACCACGATCGGGAACAGGCACAGGAACGCGAAGCTCGCTGCGCCGACGACGACCGCCCGCGTGTAGAGATCGAGCAGGGTCGGCGACACGACAAACCACTCGTAACCCAGGAACAACACCAACGCCATGAGATAGGACCAGCCCACGGCGAACGCGACCTGGAGCGCGCCGCACAGGACATATCCCGCGGTGCCGACCCGGCGGACCGAGGCCCACCGGTCGAGCACGACGGCCGGCTCCTCCGGCGGAGTCGACGCGGTGAGATCACCTCGTGCGGCCGGGGCGAGCGAGGCGGCCAGGCCGACGAGCGTCGGAGTGGCGTAGACGTTCTCCATCGACAGCGTCGGCAGCCGGGGGTCCTTGCGGACGCGGGCGCAGAACTTCGCCATCATCAGGGAGTCGGCGCCCAGGTCGTCGAAGAAGTTCGCCTCGTCCGGCACCTCCCGTTCCACCACCGCGGCGAGGACCTCGCCGAGCTGCACCGCCAGTTCCTGCGCCGCTTGTGCGGTCCCGTCGGCGGCGGGGGCCACGGCCGCCGCCAGGTCGGTCAGGGTCGGATGGCTGTAGACGTCCTGTATCGACAGCGTCGGCAACTCGGGGTCCTTGCGGACGCGGGCGCAGAACTTGGCCATGTCCAACGAGTCCGCGCCGAGCTCGAAGAAGTTCGCCTGCGGAGGAACCTCGTCACGGTCGAGTACCTCCGCCAGGATCTCGGCCAACTGTTCCTCCACCACGACCGGCGACGGCGGCGCCGGTGCCTCAGCCGGTGCGAGAGCGGTGGCCGGTAGTGCGAGAGCGGTGGCGAGGCGTCGCAGTGTCGGGTGCTCGTAGATGTACTGGATCGACACCGACGGTAGGTCCGGGTGTGTGCGTACCCGGGCGCAGAACTTTGTCATCAGCAACGAGTCGGCCCCCAGGTCGTCGAAGAAGTTCGCGTCGACGGGGACCCGTTCGCGGTCCAGCACCCCGGCAAGCACCTCGCCCAGAAGCGCCTCAGCGCCGGTGGGGGCGGTGGGGGCGGTGCCGGCACCCGGTGCGGGGACGGGGGGCATCGGTGCGGCGTGTTCTACCGCCATTGACTGCGTCGTGGGTGCCTCCGGGGCGAGGGCCTCCAGGTTCGGGGGTGCCGGCTCGAAGCGACGGCCACGTGCGGATGGCCCTTCCTCGAGTCGGGCTCGGTACTCGATACGACCGTCGGCGGTGATGCGGCCCAGGTCGCCGGTGCGAAAGATCCGCTGCGACGGATTGCCGGGCACATCCAGCGAGTCGGCAACGAACGCTGCCTGTGCCAGGTCGTCACGGTTGACGTAGCCGCGGGCCAGCCCGACCCCGGCGATCCCGATCTCACCGATCGCACCGCGCGGTAGCGCCGAGCGCGGATCCTCGACGTCCAGCACGACAACGCTGTAGGTCGGCAACGGAACGCCGAGCGAAGGGGGCCGGCCCGGCTCCAGCTCGGTCCAGGTGGTGGTCACGGTTGCTTCGGGCGGACCGTAGGTGCCGATCAGCCGACGTCCGGGACGGCGCCAGCGCCTGATCACCTCCGGTGGGCACGACGCGCTCGACAGCACCAGCCGCAGAGCGAGCAGACGCTCGTCGAGTGCAGCCAGTGTCGCGGCGTCGCTGCGCAGCACCGTCACACATCGCTCACCGAGGAAGCGCCACAACGGCTCTCCCTGCAGGTTCGACCCGGCCGGCGGAGCGACCACCGTGGCTCCGGCGACCCACGGCACCCAGGTTTCCTCCACCACCAGGTCCGACGCCGGTGACTGCCCCTGGAACACCCGGTCACCGGGCACGATGCCATACACCTCGGCTGCCACACGCACGAAGTTGCATACGCTGCTGTGGTCGATCGCCACTCCGTGCGGACGTCCGTCGGTGTCGAAGCTGTAGACGATGTAGGCGACCGGCCCGCCCGGCACGCCGCGTTCAACGTCGAGCAAGCGTCGTGAACTCTGTTCGGCGATGAAGCGCCCGGCGAGGTCGAGCTCGACCACGGTCGTCGCCGTCCGCGCATCGAGTTCAGGGATCCCGGCCGCGACTGTCGAGGTCGTGAGCACCAACTGCGCGCCTGCATCAGCGATGATGGCGACCACGTGGTCGCCATCGAGTCGCACGTCCAGTGGAACGTAGGCGGCACCGACCTTGGCCACGGCGAGCATCGCGACACAGAAATCAGCTGAGCCGCCGAGTAGCAGCGCGACTCTGTCCCCCCGGCCGATGTGGTGCAGTCGCAGGTAGCGGGCCAAGCGGTTTGCCTCGTCGTCCAGCTCCAGATACGAGAGGACACCCTCCGGGGCATCCACGGCCGAGCGGTCGGCGCAACCGAATCGGACCAACCACTCGCACTGCGCCTCAAACAGAGCCTCAAGTCGCTCGGTCGGGTGCGCACGCCTGCCCTGTGGCTCGTCCTGGTCGATCAGGATCCGTCCGGGTTCAGGGCTGCCCGCTTCCAGCCCGGTGGATCCCGACGTGCCGGGACCGCTGCGCAAGCCCGTCCGAACATCATCGTCGGGTGTCCGAATGAGTTGGTCCCAGCGGGTCATTGCGTTTCTCCGGTGCTGTCCCGCGGCACCGCGCCATCAGATTGAGCGACCGGACGTCGGATGCACGGCCCGATCCGTACGCTTTGCACGCCGCTGGGCATTCCGATCCTCGTGTCCGATTCCACTACGATTCTCGGGCGGCCGGTGATCGGATCGATGGCTCTCACTCGCTGCCGCAAGATCCCTCCGCTCGGACCGGCGAGCCTGGAAGAGCCGAAACGATCTATGACCGGAGCAGCGCAACCGCTACCTCCAACCACCTGCGCCGGGTCCGCCGTGCCGATTCCCCGCGCCTCGATGAACGAGCACACTGCGTTAACACCGCTCGCGCGTCCTCGCGAGTCGCATCGATGACGGCCCGGCCGGCCACTAAGGCGCGTGCGGTACCCCGCAAGGGTCGCCAGCGGCTGGGTGATCTCCGGTTGTCTCCCTGTGCGCACGACGAGAACTCCCCCAACAGGCCGGTGGCGTTTCCGTGCAGCTTCACGAAAAGTGGCGCCGGACTTGCTCGCGCTTCCCGCTGCATCGCGAAGGTCACCATTCTACTGTTGGCCGAGCAAGAGGAAGGTAAAATGATCGCCTGGAAAAGCAAGAGGAGGGTTAACGAAAGGCGATCACATTCGGCCAATTGGTCCTGTCTCGTCCAGGCGTGCCCGGCAGACTGCTCGGCGGAGGCGGCAGATGGCTGTCCGACGTGCCGTCCGACGGACACGCCGCTGCGGCCTCGTCGCCACCCGAGGCCCCGCCTCTTCCGATCGCCGACCCGCGTCGTGGGGTGGGGCTGACTGTCGTGTTGCCGACACACCGCCATAGTGCGAGCTGCGTCGACCGGCTTGGTCCCGGGAGCCGCATCCTGGGCAGGTGCGATGCGCGCGAGGTGGTGCAGCCACTCGGCTGCACCACCTCGTCGTGATGGACCCGATTAGTCCGCGTGTCCTCGGAAGCGGCGCAGTCGCAGGCTGTTGCCGACGACGAAGACGGAGTCGGACGCCATGGCCGCGCCGGCGATCATCGGGTTGAGCAGGCCGACCGCGGCCAGCGGGATGGCGGCCGTGTTGTAGGCGAAGGCCCAGAACAGGTTGGTCTTGATCGTGGTCAGGGTCCTGCGGGAGAGCCGGACCGCGTCGGCGGTGGCGCGGAGGTCGCCGCGGGCCAGGTGTCCGAGGGATACCGCTGCCTCCGGCGAGCCGTCCGCCTACCGTGGACCAGGCCGACCTCCGGCCCTCACGCAAACATTCCGACGCTTCTCAACCACGCTGTCCAGCATCAGGACTGCTGGGTGCAGAGTTCGAAATAGCCGCAAGTGCCTGACCGGCTTCGGTGCCGGCGAACAGCCCACCTGGTCCCCTGTGTCGACGTCGAGGAATGGGGCGCGTGGATCGGTAGGTCGAGTCGGCGTCGCTGGGAGGTCGAGTCGGCGTCGTTGGGCGCGAGCGTCTGCGGCCCTCGGCAGACCTGGGTCGTCGCAGACCCGGGTCCCGATCCCCGGCGTGTTGACCGATGAGCTAGCTTCTACGGAGCGTAGGAGTTCGGACTGCGGAGGGGAAGGAGGCCGGGGTGGCGGCGTACCGCAGGTTTTCCCACCAGCGCGGTGTTGTGAGCGCGCACAGGCGCCAGGTGCGCCCCGCTCTTGCAGCGATTGCGGTCATGGTGGTTCTGCTGTCGACCGGTTGTGGAGTTGGCCGGGACGCGGCCGGGTCGGGGCCGGGACAGGAGTTTCAGTTCGTGGCACCCGGCGGACAGACGCGGATCGCCTACGACCCGCCAGAGAGCCGTCAGCGGATCACCGACCTACGCGGCGAGAGCCTGATGAACCCGGGGACCGAAGTCGGTATCGGGGACTTCCCCGGCAAGGTCCGCGTGATCAATATTTGGGGTTCGTGGTGTGGCCCGTGCCGGGTGGAGGCGCCCGAGCTGCAGGCGGTGCAGGACGCCACGCGTGGCGATGCCGTTGTGCTCGGCATCGATGTTCGCGACGACCGGCAGGCTGCGCTGGACTTCAAAACCGACCGTGGGCTGACCTACGACTCGATCTATGACTTCTCGGGCCGCAGCCTGGCACGGCTCGACGGGTATCCGCGCAACGTGGTGCCCTCGACGATCGTGCTGGACCGCGAGGCTCGGGTGGCGGCGGTGTTCCTGACCCCGGTGTCGAGCTCGGACTTGCTGCCGCTGATCGCCAAGCTGACCGACGAAGCGGGGACAGGCCGTGAACGCTGAATCTCGACCGCTCCCGCGCACTTGTGGAGCGCGTGACTGATGGGTGCGACCACAACTCTCGCGATGTCGGGGCCGTTGGTACTCGCGGTCCTGGTCTCGGTGGCGGCGGGGCTGGTGAGCTTCGCGTCGCCGTGCGTCGTGCCGCTGGTTCCCGGCTATCTCGCCTATCTGGCCGGGTTGGTGGGCGCGCAATCACCGCCGGTGACCTCGGCCGAGGCTCGTGCCCGCGCAGCCGCCCGGCGCACAGGTACCGACGCCGATACCGTACTGGCGCTCGCCGACCCGGGCGCTCCCCGCGCCGCTGCCGGCGACCCGCCCTGGCCGGCGGCGGAGGACACGGCGGGCTCGCCTAGAACACGACCGGTCGACGGCCGCTGGCGTGTTGTCGGCGCGGTCGCACTGTTCATCGCGGGCTTCACCACCGTGTTCACCATCGTCATGGTCGGTGTGGTCTGGCTGTCCGATGTACTGATCGACAACGAGGCCGTGCTGCAGCGCATCGGCGGTGTCGTGATGATCGTGATGGGGCTGGCGTTCGCCGGGCTGATCCCGGCACTGCAGCGCGAGTACCGCGCGCACTGGGCGCCACGGGCCGGGCTGGCCGGTGCGCCGCTGCTCGGTGCGGTGTTCGGACTCGGCTGGGTGCCCTGCATCGGCCCGACCCTGGCCGGGGTCGTTGCCGTCGCCGCCGGGACCGGGGGCGGCTCGTTGCGCGGGATCGTCCTGATCCTCGCCTACTGTGCCGGGCTGGGGATCCCGTTCGTGCTCATCGCGCTCGGTGCCACCCGCGCCGTTGGCGCGCTGGGTTGGCTGCGCCGGCACACCCGAGCGGTCCAGGTCGCCGGGGGTGTGCTGCTGGTCACGGTCGGTGTGCTGCTGGTGTCCGGGTTGTGGGCACAGTGGCTGGTGAAGCTGCAGGTCTCGATCGCCGGGTTCACCCCGCCCATCTAGAGATGAGCTCACCACCTACCGCGCCCCCGACGCCGCCGCAGACCAGCTCCGGCGGCGAGCCCCCGTCGCGCCCCGGGCCCTTCCGGGCCGGGGCGGCCCTGCTGCGCAACACCTGGCGCGGCCTGACGAGCATGCGCACCGCGCTGGTGCTGCTGTTCCTGCTCGCCGTCGCCGCGCTGCCGGGCGCTCTGTTCCCGCAGCGCTCACTCAACGCGTTCCTCGTCGACGACTTCTACGCCGACTACCCCGCCGCGGCGCCGATCGTCGAAGCACTGGGCGGATTCGAGGTGTTCGCCAGCCCGTGGTTCGCCGCGATCTACCTGCTGCTGATGATCTCGCTGGTGGGGTGCGTGCTGCCCCGCTCGCGGGAGTACTGGCGCGGGATGCGCCAGCCACCCGTAGCGATACCGCGGAACCTGTCTCGGCTGCCGCACCACGTTTCGGGCGCCTCTGTCGAGGCTCCCGAAACGGTGCTCGGGCGCGCCCGCACACTCCTGCGTGGCTGGCGAACAGTCGAACGCAGCGAGGTCGACGGTAGCCGGACGGTGTCCGCCGAGAAGGGCTACCTGCGTGAGACCGGCAACCTGGTCTTCCACCTCAGCCTGATCGGGATCCTGCTCGGTCTGGCCGGGGGCAAGATGTACGGCTACGAGGGTGACGTCATCATCCGCGCGGACGGCACCGAGTTCTGCAACTCCTCCGTCCTCGGCTACGACACGTTCCGGGCCGGGCTGCGCGTCGACGGCACTGACCTCAACCAGTTCTGCGTGCGGGTCGACCGCTTCAACGGCAGCTGGCTGCCGAACGGCCAACCGGCCACCTTCGGCGCAGACGTCGCGTACCAGACCGGAGAAGACCTCCGCAACGGCAGAACCAGCTGGCGCCCGACCGACATCTCGATCAACCAGCCGCTGCGCACCGACGGCGACCGCATCTACCTCACCGGCTACGGCTACGCGCCGGAATTCACCGTCACCTGGCCGGACGGGCAGAGCCGAACCGGGGAGATCCAGTGGCGCCCGGTCGACCTGAGCGGCACCCAGCTCTCCGAGGGCGCGACCAAGTTCGAGCGCCCCGGCGTCACCGACCCGGAAGCCCGGCGCACCACCCAGCTCGCGGTGACCGGCACCTTCGCCCCGACCGGGGCGATCGACCAGCAGGGCCGCCTGGCCTCGGTGCACCCCGACCTGCGCGCACCGACCGCCGACGTCAACGTGCTGCTCGGTGATCTCGGCATCGACGACGGTCGCGGCCAGTCGATCTTCGCCGTGGACCAGCAGCAGATCGACGACGGTGAGCTGCGATCGGTCGCGCAGGACCGGCTCGGTATCGGGGACACCGTGCGGCTGCCGGATGGCACCGTCGTCCGGTTCGATGGCGTCACCCCGTGGGTGAACCTGCAGGTCGGCTACGACCCGGGGCAGGTCTGGGTGCTCATGTTCTCGATGTTGATGGTGGGCGGTCTGTCTCTGTCGCTGTTGATCAAGCGGCGCCGCTTCTGGGTGCGCGTGCAGGCCACCGACGGTGACCCCACGGGCAGCCGGGTCGAGCTCGGCGGCCTGGCTCGCACCGACCGAGCGGGCTACGGCGAGGAGTTCGACCGGCTCTCGACCGAGCTGCTCGCACCGACGCAGAACAAGGACGGTTGACATGCTCGTGGACCCGATCACCGCGATGTGGAGTGACCGCCTGTTCCAGGCGACGCTCGTCGTGCTGCTACTGGCGATGGTATTCACATCGCTGGAGTACGCGTCGCGCCGGATCGCCCGCAGCAGGCGCACGTCGGAAGCACCTGTGGCGGTCGGCGCCCCTGCGGCGGAGGCCGACGGGGAGACTGAGGTCGCGGTCGCCGAGCCGTCCCCAGCGGGCCTCACGCCCGACGGCGGCAAACCGGGTCGGGCCCGCGTCGACCGCTACGGCCGCATCGGCGTTTCGTTGATGATCCTCGCGGCGCTGCTGCACCTCGGGTCGATCGCACTTCGCGGCCTCGCGGCCTACCGCTGGCCGCTCGGCAACATGTACGAGTTCGTCTCGGCACTGTGCATGTTGGCCGTCGCCGCGTGGCTGGTGCTGGTCTACCGGCATCCCGCGATCCGTCCGGCCGGGGTGTTCGTGCTGACGCCGGTCGTTCTGCTGATGTTCCTCGCGGGGACGGTGCTCTATCTCGACGCTGCGCCCGTGGTGCCGGCGTTGCAGTCGTACTGGATCATCATCCACGTCACCACGATCACGCTGGCCTCCGGCATGCTGCTGGTATCCGGCGTCGCGAGCCTGCTGTTCCTGATGAAGCGCAGCGGGAAGCCCGCCGTGCTGGCCGCGAAGCTGCCGTCGGCCGAGACGCTCGACCGGCTCGCCTACCGGGTGACGGTACTCGCCTTCCCGCTCTACACCTTCGCCATCATCGCCGGCGCCGCGTGGGCCGAGGCCGCCTGGGGCCGGTTCTGGGGCTGGGACCCCAAGGAAGTCGTGTCCTTCGTCGCCTGGGTGCTCTACGCCGCCTATCTGCACGCCCGCGCCACGGCCGGGTGGCGGACCACGCGCGCGGCCTGGATCAACACCGCGGGCTTCGCCACAATCGTGTTCAACCTGTTCTTCATCAACATGGTGGTCGCCGGGCTGCACTCCTATGCGGGAGTGTGAGCGACTATCGGGCGAAGATTCACACCTCAAGCTGCACCGCAAGCCACGTCCTCGTCCGGTGCTGGATGGGCTCTCCTCGAGGCGGGCCAATCCCGCCGCCTGGTCGGCCAGGGCCGGAGTGACGACCGCGAACTCACTCGGTCAAGGATTCGAGGGCTGCGCGCAGGCGTGCGCCAGCGTCTGTGGCGGGGCCTCCTCGCCGAAGCGCTCGAGCGTGCCAGGGGTCGCGCCAACCACAGCAACGTACCCCCGCGGGGTATACCAACGTGCGTGCGGTGGAGTATCGCCGTTATGCGCTGAGCCCCGCCGTCGGCGCGGCGGTGCTCACAACTGCCAGCGATGTGAGGTCAACACGAGGAGGCCACGACTGTGATGGGTGAATCAATGATGGGCTGGGGCTGGATCTGGCCGATCCTCCTGCTGCTCGGGGTGTCACTGCTGGTTTATGGAACGGCACAGCTGGCTCGCGGGCGCGGCTCCTCCGGATCCGTGGTCGGTCCCGGTGCTTCCCTCGAGGCTGGGGTCACGGCCCGGCAGATCCTCGACGAGCGCTACGCGCGCGGCGAGATCGATGACGAGGAGTATCGGCGTCGCCGGGATGAGCTGACATGAACGCAGGCAGGGCGCAACCCGGGTGTGGTCGCCAGCCGCAACGGCAGGCTGGCCGTGGAGTTGACTACCGCGGCTGGCCGCGACCCTGGGTGGACAACCCACCGCAGCGCTGGGCTACAACGGCTCGTCGCCGGCCCGACTCTGCGGTTACGGCCGGGCGACGAGCTCGCCGTACGGCCCATTAACCATCTCGATCAGCTCACCGATCTGCACACGCACGGGCTGCGTGTGTCTCCGCAGGCCAACTGGGGTAATCCCTTCGTGCGGGTCGAGCCCGTTCCTCGTTCGCCTACCCTCTATCGGATTCCTGCCGATCTGAATCGTCCTGGGGAGTGGAGAGGCTCTGATCTGGCAAGGAGACTGGACCAGTGAGCCTTTGCCAACCTGATCAAGTGTTGGCGATCATGAGGGTCTGAACTGCGGCGATGAGCGCTGCGGCCTGGTTCGGGCTGGAGCGGATCTTGCGCAGGACCTTCCAGGTCTTCAGCTCGGCGTTGACCCGCTCGCCCGGCCCGCGACGGCGGGCGTGCGCGGCGTTGACCGCCTTCTGGTTCACCGACAAGGGTCGGTAACGACCGGTGTCGGGGTCGAGGCGCCGACGGCGCTGCGGGACCGCGACCGTAGGCCCGGCACCCTGGTAGGCGGTGTCGCCGGCGGCCGGGATCGCGTACTCGGTGAGCGCGTCGATGATGCCGTGCTCGCGGGCTGCGCCCATGTCGTGACGGGCCCCGGGCAGCGGCGGGGAGATCCACACCAACCGGCCGACCGGGTCGGCGATGACCTGCACGTTCAGCCCGTGGCATTTGTGCTTGCCCGAGTAGAACCCCCGGTCATAGCCGCTCGCCATGCCGACCCGGTCGATGCGCAGCAGGGTCCCGTCGATGATCACGAACGCTTTGCGCGCCGCGACCTGCATCGCTTGCTCCAGGGTCGGGGCCATCGCAGCGAGCAGGTCGATGGCCTCGCGCAGGTAGCGGTACACCGTGGAGGTCCCGACCTTGAATCCGCAGGCCAGCTGGGCGTAGGTGTCACCGGTGCGCAGGTGCGCCACGACCAGCAGGGCTTGACGGCCCGGGGTGAGCCTGCGCCAGCGGGTCGCGCGTTCGCGGCGGTGACGACGCAACAGCGTGCTGACCATCTTCAGCGTGTGGGTGGACACGGTCATCCCGGACGGGTAGGACAGCACCTTGAAGCTCCTGGTCGGACGGATTGGTCTCAGCAACCGCTCGTCTACCAGGAGCTTCACCCCTTCGAGGTCACGCCACGCCGCACACGCTCTGACCTGCCCGTCCGTCAGGTTGGCAAAGGCTCAGTGCCTGCACCTCGAAAGTTCGATGCGGAGACGCGTGAGCGCGCTGTGCGCCTGTACGCCGACCGTCTGCGTGATCACGGTGAGTCCAAGCTGGCTGCGCGCCGGCACGTGGGTGAGTTGTTGGGGATCAATCCGGCGACGATCCGGAATTGGGTCGAGGCCGAAGAGGGCCCGTCAGTGACGGCGGCACCGGTGGGTGCGGGCGTCGATGCTGAGGAAGTGCGGCGGCTGCGGCAGGAGAATGCGGAGTTGCGGCGGGCGAACGAGATCCTGAAGACGGCGAGCGCGTTTTTCGCCCAGGCGGAGCTCGACCGCAAACTTCGCTGATCTGTGAGTACGTTGGCGGTCACCGTGACCGTTTCGGAGTCGAGCCGATTTGCGCCGTCCTGAGCGAGTACGGGGTGCAGATCGCTCCGAGTACCTACTACAAGTGGCGGGTGTGTCCGGTGCGGCCGACTGAACTCGAGGAAGCGTACCTGGTGAACGCGATCGTCGATCTGTTCCGGAAGAACAAGCGAGTGTACGGGGTACGGAAGTTGTGGCGTGCCGCCCGCCGCGCCGGCTTGGACGTCGGACGGGACCAGGTCGGCCGACTGATGCGGATCGCGGGCGTTCAAGGGGTGCGGCGCGGGTCGCACCGGGTGGCAACCACGACCCGAGACCCGCGGGCACCGCGACACCCTGATCTGGTCGGACGCGGCTGGAGCACGCCGACGCGGCCGGATGCGATCTGGGTCGCGGATTTCACGTATGTGTGGACCGCGGCCGGTTTCTGTTATGTGTCGTTCGTGACTGACGTGTACTCGCGTCGAATTCTCGGATGGAAGGTGTCGACGGCGAAGACGACACCACTGGTGCAGGGCGCGCTCGGTCAGGCATTGGCGACCCGACGTCGCGAGTCGGCCGAGTTCACCGCTGACGGCTTGATTCATCATTCGGATGCGGGATCGCAATATACTGCACTGGCGTTTACCGAGGAACTTCGCGAGGCGGGTATCGCCGGCTCGATCGGGACGGTCGGTGATGCGCTCGACAACGCGTTGATGGAGTCGACGATCGGTCTGTACAAGACCGAGCTGGTCGGACCGTACGCGGTCGACCGGAACTGGGACGGACTGCGCGAGCTCGAACGCGAGACAGCCGAGTGGGTTCGATGGTACAACCATGAGCGACTTCACTCATCCATCGATTACGATTCGCCTATCGAACGTGAAATGCTGTACGCTGACACGATCGCCCAACGGGGCGTGGCGGCCTGAACCTCAGCCTCTCGCGAACCCAGGACGGTTCACCTCAGCGGTAGGGTTGGGGCGGTCGAGCTTCACGAAAGATCTGATGCTCCAGCTCTGTTAGGTGCTCGGTTAGCTCAACCGTTGTGTCGAGCAGCACGGCAGTGCGTACCTGATCGTGAGTCCAGCCTGCGGCGAGTGCGCACTCGATAAACATCATCTCCTGCTGTTGAGCCAGACGACGCGAGCTGTCGATGAACCACGGCCACAGGCGTAGCGCTTCAGCCGATTCCGTTCCGGGTGGCCCTCGTCGAATGGCCAGGCGCGCGGCGAGGACGACCGCGACCTGTGGATCGACATGCTGTGCTACGTCGATGCCAACTTCGGCGACGATCCAATGCCACAGGTCCGCAGGTACATTTCCCGGTCGACGTGGCAACGAGTCCGCATCCTCGAGCACAGACACCTCCGAAACAACAGGATCAGCGGGCCACAATCATTTGATACCGCCTCGGATACTCAAACGAGCGACTGCACGGACGGGGGTACCACATCCAGCGGTTCGGCACCCGGTCGCCGACGTTGGGCGGTAGCCCCCCAATCGCGGATCGTCGAATCGGGCGCGTTCGACATCTGCGTGCTGACGACTGCCGCGGTCGATAGCGTGGCTGGCGGGGACCGTCGGCGTTCGACAATTTGTTAGCTCGGGGGCGATGACGCCGGGACGGGTTGCGCCTCGCCTGCTCCTACGGCTCGGCATGGATCAGACGACCAGCAGGCCGCCCGCGACGGTGACCGCCACGGCGCTTGCCACGACAATGATGGCACGGCCGTATCGGGTGTTCCGCGGTAGTGATCGCAGGGGAAACACGAGCTGGCGTGCGAGTAGGTAGGCCGCAAGTGTGGCGACGAACAGGGCGCCGACCGGCGCCGGTCGTGCTGACCAAGCCACTGTTGCGGCCGCCAGTCCGATCCCGGCAGCGGCGCTTGCTTCGATCAACTGCGCAGGGACTCGCCGCATCCCGAGGCGGCGATCAGAGGACCACAGACCCCAGCGCGACGCTGTCGGTCGCCCAGCGCAGCAGCCCCCGAACCAGCATCCGAGCCGGCCGATGCCTGCACCGATGACGAGGGCGGGAGCGCTCAGATCGAGGACAGCGAGGACCGGCACTTCGCCGACGACACTACCGATGATCATCGTTGCCATCGCGGCGAGCACGAACCCCTGCAGGCACATGCCCGTCCATCGAGCCGGCCCTGTGCGTGGCCGATCTCGGTGTTCGACCAGATAGTAGACCTTGGCGCCGACGAGCCCGACGAAGCAGGCGAGCAACGACGTGCTCAGCACCGCCACCATCGGCAAACCGCTGCGCAGCACCAACGCCGACTGCAGCCCCAGGGCCACGACCGCACCGAGCCCAACCAGCCCCGGCCAGGAGCCCAAGCGTGTCCCGGGCGCCTTCGCCGAGACGACCGGGGCGTAGCCCGTGCGGCCGGACGCTGTGGCGGACGAGGCCCGTCGCAGGTCTGCGGGCCCCGCGACGATGGAGGCTGTCACGTCCCATTCACCGGAAGGGATGTTCTCGACACGGCGGGTGAGCGTGATGGGCCCGGCGCTGGGCAGGACCGGGTCGATGACGTCGTGTGTGGTGAAGGTGTCTGGCGCCCCGGCGGTCGAGGAGCGGTGAACACCGTCGAACTGGACCGTGACCGGTCCGGGCGCACCGCTGGACGGGGCGCGGAAGGTGTAGCTCAGGCCCAACGACTGAGGGTCTGTGTCATGCAGTTCTTCGCACCCGACTCTCGTGACCTCGAGCGCGCTGGGCCCGCGGCTCGGACTGCCGTCGTCGACGTCGAGTGCGGCCGCTCCTGACGCGCTGGCGGCCTCGACACCACTGCCGTCGGTCACCTTCGGCGCTGCTACTGGACGGCGGCGCGGGCCACCTGTCGACGGTCGGGCCGAGCTGATCAGCTCCGACGACGGAGCAACGCTGCCAGATTGGAAGCCAGGAGCCAGGTCGACCGCCGTCGCCCCAGCGCGACCGGACTGCTTCGCCCGCCGAGCGGCACGACGCTTCTGTTTACGTCCCATGCTGATCATGCCTCCAAGCCCCAACTCCTACGCACCATAGTAGTTGGAGGTGCACTTGGGCGTGAGAGCGGAGAAGTCGAGGGCGTTGACCAGGGCGTGGCGCCGAGTACCTGCTCGAAGACTGCATCGTTCGGGCCGACCCGCCTGCAGGGCGCCGCGACGCGATCTACTACGCTCCGTAGGATACGCTGGCATGGGCACACCATTTCGATGCGCTGCCGAGGGGCGGTGCTGCCCGCGTTGCCGGCACCGACCACAGTGCACACAGAGGAGTACTCGGCGATGGACGCGGCCGACATGCCGTCGAAGGATCCTGCGGACTGTCCACGGAGACAGCCAGGCCAGGGGGCTCGGCGATGAACCACGACGCCGGGAGCAACGGTCGGCGCAGTGCTACCACCTGGAGTCGCCGGCGATTCTTGGGCACCACCGGCGGTGTTGGAGCGGGCCTGCTACTGACCGGCTGTGGCGAGTCGGTGGCGAGCCCCCGAACCGTCGCGCTGACCGATCGCATCGGCCCGGGCGGTCTAGAGGTCGAGGCTACCGAGCAGGCGCGGCGAGCCACGGCTGGCCGAACTCTGGCACGCACCCTTCAGGCGCAGCCCAGCACGGTCGACATCGGCGGACGCACGGTGTCGACGTGGACCTACAACGGCGCTCTGCCCGGCCCGGAGATCCGTGCTCGGGTGGGAGATACGCTGAAGGTGCGCCTGGAGAACCAGCTGCCCCAGCCGACAACCGTCCACTGGCACGGTATTGCCCTGCGCAATGACATGGATGGCGTCCCCGTGTTGACCCAGCCCGAGATTCCCCCCGGCGGCTCGTTCGAGTATCTCTTCACGCTGCCTCATGCGGGTACCTACATGTTCCACCCGCACGTCGGTACCCAGCTCGACCGTGGGTTGTATGCGCCACTCATCATCGACGACCCGGCTGAGCCCGGGGACTATGACCTCGAGCACGTCGTGATCTTCGACGATTGGATTGACGGCACGGGACAAGATCCTGACCAGGTTCTGGCCGGGCTGCTCCGCAACGGCATGGGCGGGATGGGGGGAATGGGTGGGGACCATGGTGGGATGCAGATGCCGACGTCGTCCGTCCTCGGCGGGGATGCCGGCGACACCACCTATCCGCACTACGTCGCCAACGGCCGCACACGTTCCGCGCCGACCACCCTCGACGTCCGTCCCGGTCAACGTGTGCGCTTCCGGATGATCAATATGGGCGGCGACACGGCTTTCCGTGTCGGTGTCCCTGGCGCTCCAATGACGGTGACCCACACCGACGGATTTCCCGTTGCCCCTACCGACGTCGAGGCAGTGGTGATCGGAATGGGCGAGCGAATCGACGCTGTCGTCACCATTCCCGAGGCCCCGGCTGTGCTGATCGGGATCGCCGAAGGCAAGAACGACCATGCTGCGGTGAGGCTGTCGACTCCGCAGAAATCGCCGGTGGACACCGAAGCTGCGGCCTCCGCACTGATGTCCCGGTCAGCGGTTCTGTCACAGACCTTCGCTTCCGCCGAGCCGGTGACGCTACAGCGGCGCTCGCCCGATGTGGTGCACGATCTGGTGTTGGCCGGCCCCGGGGACCTCTACGATTGGACGATCAACGGAGAGCGATACGATCCGGCTCGCGGCCTGCCGATCTCAAGTGGCCAACGTGTGCGCCTTCGCATGGTCAACACGACCACGATGTTCCATCCGATGCATCTGCATGGACACACCTTCCAAGTGGTCGGCCCCGACGGCCGGGGTCCCCGAAAAGACACTGTGTTGGTGCTACCCAACCAGACTGTCGAGGTGGACTTCGATGCGGACAATCCCGGTCAGTGGCTGACGCACTGCCACAATATCTACCACGGAGAAGCAGGCATGATGACCGTCGTCTCTTACGTCGCCTGACTGGACCGTGAGTACCTCGGCAGGCACGTGCAAGTTCCAGCCTGCCCATTCGTTCATCAAGGAAAAAAACTTGGTTCCGGGTACTGCTCGCCGAGCAACCACCATGGGTTGCCGAGCGTCATAGCAACTGAGCCCCTACTCCTGGTCTCAGAAAAGAGGGATCCATGACGCGCCACTTTCGTAACGGCACCAAGTTGATGGCGCTCGCCGCCACTGCCGCGGCTGCGCTCGCGGTGGTGGTGACTGCAGGTAGCGCCGGCGCCGATGCGGCGCCCGACTCGAACACCGCGGCTGCCCAGGCACATCAAGAGCCTGCCGCCCCTGGTACGCCGTGTTCGGTCTCGACCCGCGCCTGCGTCGATCTCGAATCACAACAGGCCTGGCTCATCGGTGACGGGAAGGTGATCCGCGGGCCGGTACGCATCGCTACCGGTGGTGCTGGACAGGAATCGCCAATCGGGCACTCGTTCCGGGTGTACCGCAAGGAAAAGGACCACGTAAGCGGCGAGTTCAACGGTCCGGACGGCCGTCCTGCACCGATGCCGTTCTCGGTGTTCTTCGCAGACGGTGGCGTCGCCTTCCACGGTGGAGACCGTTCCCGGTCATCTGCGGGATGCATCAAACTCGAGCTCGGGGACGCCGAGGCCTGGTTCAATGAGTTGCAGACCGGGGACAAGGTGCAAGTGGTCAACGCGTCCGAGGAGAACAAGGAGCGTGCACGGGCGCGCCAAACCGCAGGAGTCTGACCAGAGTAGCCGCACCATTCCTGGGGAGCGCCTTCCACGTCCGTAGGACGGACAAATCGTCGGCTGCCCGAAACGGACAGCCGACGGTCGTGCCCGTATAAACCGTACGCCCCGCGGCCGTCCGACACGTGTTACGTCAGCTATGACGGCTCGATCAGTGCTGTCCGGTCAGACACCGTGCTGACCGGGCAGTACCGGTCCATACGCGTGTCTATCTGGTTCGAGGGGAGTCACCCGGACCCCGGGCCCGTGCCTGTTCCAACGCATTGTCGGGTCAGCGATCCCGCCTGCGCGATCGTCGGGTGCTCATGACACTTCAGCCCAGCAATCGATAAAAGGCGGCTGCGTTAACGGTGCGCACGGGAGCGCCGAGAACGGCGCCTCAACACGGCTACCGACCAGATTGCTCCGAATAGAACCACCACAGCAATCCCGGCTCCACGTAGATCAATATCAGCCAGGAAGGTGAGAGTTTCGGTGGAAGCGTCAAGCTGGTCACGAAGCAGGCCGGCCAGTACGATGGTTCCCACGACAAGAGCCACGACGACCGAGAGCACCGTCACGGTCAAATTGTAGGCGAGTTTCCGCATCGGATCTGTGAACGACCAGCCGTAGGCCCGAGCCATGAATGTGCCGTCCGCGGTGTCGCACAGAGTCATACCAGCGGCGAATAGGACAGGTAGCACCAGAATCGCGTACCACGGCACCGTCCAGGCTGCGGTGCCAGCGGCGAGCACCAAGAGCGCAACCTGGGATGCGGTATCGAATCCCAGCCCCATGAGTAGTCCGACTGGATAAAGCTGCCGTGGCGAGCGGATCCGATCGATCACGCCGCCGAGCAAGGGAGCTACGAGGCCCCGGTGACGGAGGTGCTCCTCCAGTCGGTTGTCTTCGAGCCGGCCCCGGCGCGCAGCCCTGTACATGCGGGCGATGCGGATCGCTGCGCTGAGGTTGGTCACGCCGAGGAGAATCAGAAAGACCGCAGCGGCGACCGTGCCGATGAACTCGAAGGTCGCGATCGTGCTGGAGCCGCCGTCCTGAACGGCACCGCCGATCCCACGCAGGCCGAAGGCAAGCGCAATGCTCAAGCCGAACACGACGCTCGAGTGGCCCAGCGCGAACCAGAACCCGGCGGTCTCGGCGCGCCGACCGTCCCCAACGAGTTTGCGTGTGGTGTTGTCGATCACCGCGATGTGATCGGCGTCGAAGGCATGTCGAACGCCGAGCAAGTAGGCGGTGAGTCCCACCCCGATATCGAACACTCCCTCCGATCCGAGGCTGAGGTTCTGCGGAACCACCGCGACGATCAGCACCCCCCACCCCACCAGGTGGAGACCTCCCACCACGTAGACGGAACCGAGAAGTGAACCCCGCGCCCGGCGCGGTGCTGCAACGGCCCACCGGCCACCCTGCGTGTCGGTCATGCCTGCAAGCATGAGCCATCATTGGGCTATTGCAAGGCACATGCGTCTGCGGCCTGGGCGTCCGGAGGGGCCGCAGGCGTGAGGACGAATCGCACCACCCGCTCGCCGACGTCCCTTCGGAGTCGGTGCGGTGGTGGTCGCTAGCATGTGGGGGTCAGTCGGCCCAGTCGCCGACGATCCAGGGCAGGGAGCGTGGTGTGACGACGTCGATTCTGCTGGTCGCCGGAGCCCTGCTGACCGCCACGTTCGCACCACGTGTTCTGACGCGTCTGGAGTCGACCAACAGCGACCCGCTGTGCTTGCTGTGGCTGTGGTGGTCGATGGTCCTCGGCAACCTCACCAGCGCCGGTCTCGCAGTCGCCGTGCTGCTCATACCGGGCCATGCCGGGCCCGCACCGGTGATGTGGTTGGTCGAGCAGTGCCGCATGATCTTGCGCCTGACCAGTGCACACCAGGACACGGGCGTGGGGATCGGCCTGCTGGGGGCGCTGACACTTCTCACCTTCCGCTTTGGGCAGCGCGTCCGGCGCGGGACCGTGGCCAGCCGCGATCGCTCGACCACGACCATGCAGACGCTCGATCTGCTCGGACATCGTGAGCATGATGTGTTGTGGGTGAAACATGCCGGCGCGGTTGCTTTCAGCGTGGGTGGTCGGGCCAATGCGATTGTTGCGACCACGGGGCTACGCACCAGGTTGACAGTGGCTGAGGTCGATGCGGTACTGGAACACGAGCGGGCGCACCTGGCGGGCCGCCACCACCTGCACGTCGTTCTCGCCGACGCCGTGGGAGCCGTCGCCCGATTCGTGCCGCTGTATCGGCAACTACCCGTCGCGGTCAGGCGTCTGGTCGAGTTGGTCGCAGACGAGGAGGCCGCCCGGGTCAGCGGGCGGTCCGTCCTGCGGGGCGCGCTGCTGAAGGTCGCCGCCGCATCGGCGATGGCAGCACCGCCACGAGCGCTGTACGCGTCGGAGACGGCCGTGGAAGCTCGATTGCGACGCCTGTCGTCGAATCCTCGGCAGCGCAGTTGGGTGCTACGAACAGCAGGTCGGGTCACCGTGGCCGTCGGTGGCGTGGCGTCATCGACGGTCGCTGCTGGCGTTACCACGGTGGCGCTGCTTCTCGCCTGTGTGTGGGGCGTCTAGCGGTGGCCTATGGAGCCGGATGCGCCGTGCCGATCAGGTGTGGTCGTCGTCGGTGAGTGCTTGCCGCAGGACCTCCTGTTCTCGGTCCGAGGACAGCCCCACGAAATGAAGCAGCGCCGCGTCGACCTCGTCGGCTGAGCGCAGCAGCGAATGCAGTAGCCGTGCCGCGGTCTGCTCCCTGCTGGTCGAGGCGATGTAGGCGAAACCACGACCCGACCGCTGGCGGCGGGCCCATCCCTTACGGACCAGCTTCTCGAGCACCGTTTGCACCGTGGTGTAGGCCAACGGCCGATCGGCGTCGCTGAGGGTCGCCAGCACGTCCCGCACGAGTTGCGGGGATTCGGCGTCCCAGAGGGCGTCGAGAACGGCGCGCTCCAAGTTGCCGAGTCCGATGGAGACGTGCGCCGCTGCAGGATCAGTGTTCACTCGGCCCCGCCTCTCCCCATCGCCTGCCTACCACTGCCGCAGCACGTGCTGACCGTCCTGGTGACGACGGTTCAGGATAGCCGCCCACAGCGTGGGCTCGATCGCCACGCGCGATGGGCTTCCCGGAGAGAGGGCCGCCGTCCAGTCGGTCACCGCTGTCCTGTCACTGGGTTGGGGCTCCGATCCTTGATCATCACCAACGTGATCAGTAGGCCGGCCGACATGATGCCGGCCGAGACAAGGAATCCGAGTGACCAGCCTTGCGTGATTGCACTGCGGGACGGACCCGCGTCCTCGGGCGTCAGGCTCGCGGTGCGGGCGGTGCTGACGGCGGTGAGGACTGCAAGTCCGATCGCCCCGCCGACCTGCTGCCCTGCGTTGAACAAGGCCGCGGCGACGCCACTGTCCCCCGGCGTGGCAGAGCCGACGGCCGCGGTGGTGAGTGCCACGAAGGCGAGGCCGAGGCCGCATCCGGCGAGGACGAAGGCGGGCAGCAGTGTGCTCAGGTAGGTGCTGTCGGGCGCGATGCGGGACAGGCTCGCGAGCGCGGCGGTGACGAGCAGCGCCGAGGCGACGAGCAGCGATCGCGCGCCGGTGCGGGCGAGCAGCTTGCCCGCGGCGGTCGAGGCGACCGCGATGGCGGCCGTCATCGGTAGGAAGGCCAGCCCCACGGCGACCGGCCCGTAGCCGAGGGTGCCGCCCATGAACAGGCTGAGGAAGTAGAACAGTGCGTAGATCGCGGCGCCGAGGATGAGCCCGACGAGGTTTCCGCCGAGCACCGTCGGGTTGCGGATCAGTCGCAGGGGAACCAGCGCGTGCGGGCGCACGGCCTGCACCCGCGCGAACGCGAGCAGAGCCAGGACCGACAGGACCAGAACGAGCAGCGCCGGCACCGACGTCCAACCCGACTCGGCAGCCTGTACGAGGCCGTAGACGAGTCCGGCGAGCCCGGCGGTGGCGAGCACGCCGCCCGCGAGGTCGAACCGCTCGGTCTGCTCGGGAGGACTGTCGGGCAGGACGACCCTGGCACCGGCGACGGCGATCGCGGCGATCGGAACGTTGACCCAGAACACCCACTCCCACGACAGCGCCTCGGTCAGGACCCCGCCGAGGATCAGCCCGACGGCGGTGCCGCTGGCGGACACTCCTCCCCACACGCCCAGTGCCAGGTTCCGGTCGCGGCCGGGCGGGAACACGGTCATCAGCAGGGAGAGGGCGGCGGGCGCCAGCACGGCCGCGGCGAGACCCTGTATCACCCGGCCGCCGAACAGCACGACGGCGGTCTCGGCCAGTCCGGCGAGTAGCGATCCGGTGCCGAACACCGTGGCACCGACGATGAACATGCGGCGGCGGCCGACGCGGTCGGCGAGCCGCCCGCCCAGCAGCAGGAAGCCTCCGAAGGCCAGCACGTACCCGGTGACCACCCAGTGCAGGGCGGTGGGGGCGAGGTCGAGGTCGTCCTGCATGTCGGTGAGCGCGACGTTGACGATCGTCGCGTCCAGCACGATGAGCAGCTGGCTTCCGGCGAGCACCGCGAGCGCGAACCAGCGCCGAGCGCTCCTACCTGAGGCCGCAAGGGGCGGGGTCATCAGTCTCCTTCACGAGCTCGACTCAACGACCGTAGAGTGAACTTCCTCCTTCGGTCAACGTCTGTAGAGTGAGAGCCGTGAGTGGAGATGCGGGGCCTGCGACGAGGGCCGAGCGACGACGACGCAGCGAGACGGTGATCCGCGATGCGGCCAGGGCGTTGTTCGCCGAGCACGGCTACGAGCGCACGACCATCCGCGCGGTGGCGGATCGGGCGGGCGTGGATCCCGCGCTGGTCATGCAGAACTTCGGCAGTAAGGAGGCCTTGTTCGCCGCGGCCGCGCGGTGGAGCACGCCGGTCGACGAGCTCGTCGGCGCAACTCGTACCGAGCTGCCGCAGGCTGCGCTGGACCACGTACTCGTTGCCTTCGAGGATCCTGAGCGGCGTGCGGCGGCGGAGGCGCTGCTGCGGAGCTGCCTCACTCACCCTGCGGCGCAGGCGGTACTGCGCGATGAGGTGATGGGCGCCGCGCAGGAACGGGTTGCCTCCACGATCGGCGGGCCGGATGCTGCCCTGCGCGCGGCTCTGCTGAATGCGTGCGTGCTGGGACTGACGATCAGCCGCTACCTGGTGGGGGTTCCGGCGGTGGCGGATGCCACGGCTGCCGACCTGGAGCGCGTCCTGCGGCCCGCCCTCGAGCGGCTCGTCGAGCCGACATGAATCGTGCTGACGAAGGGACACAAGTCCATTCGATCGGCGCGGGACGCCGTCGATGAAGGCCGATCGATCGCAGCGGACACCGTGCTGATGCGCTATGCGGCGGGCTCTCGCCCACCGGGGCGTGCAGCGGGTGGTGACGGCGCTGTTCTGCTATCTGGCTGCCGGAATTGTCAGCCTCGCGCTGCTGGGCAGTCGGGGCCAGTTGACGCCCTTACATCATCACGGACGTCGATGGCCTCGGCGTGGACGGCCTCGACAGCCGGCGCAGCCTGCTCGCGCTGACCGGCCTGTTGCCGAGGTCGCCTTCGTCCTCGGTCCGCTGATCATCGGCTTTGCCGCGGGGGTGATCGCCGGCCGCCGCGATGGCGGTCGCGGGTAAGACCTCGTTGCTGGGCGCTTGGTGGCTGCACGGCGCGCCTGCGTTGCGGAGCGGCCGGGTGGAAACTCCTCGTCACCGGGTACGGCCCTGCCCGCATCAGCTCACCGGACACGTGAATCCGCACGTCTCGCCCGGTCGCGGAACGCATTTTCCAGGCCTGTGAGCGATCGGCGGCGGGCCCTCGACACGAGGAGGTGGTGCAGCCGGGCCGGCCGCACCACCTCTGTCGGGAGTGCTGTGATCAGGTAGCGCGTGCTCGGAAGCGGCGCAGTCGCAGGCTGTTGCCGACGACGAAGACGGAGCTGAACGCCATGGCCGCGCCGGCGATCATCGGGTTGAGCAGGCCGACGGCGGCCAGCGGGATGGCGGCCGTGTTGTAGGCGAAGGCCCAGAACAGGTTGGTCTTGATCGTGGTCAGTGTCCGGCGGGAGAGCCGGACCGCGTCGGCGGCGGCGCGGAGGTCGCCGCGGACCAGGGTGATGTCGGAGGCCTCGATGGCGACGTCGGTACCGGTGCCCATGGCCAGACCGAGATCGGCCCGGGCGAGTGCGGCGGCGTCGTTGACGCCGTCGCCGACCATGGCCACGACCTTGCCCTGGCTCTGCAGCCGCTCGATGACCGCCAGCTTGTCGGCCGGCATGACGTCGGCGATCACCGTGTTCGGGCCGGCCGCGATCCCGACCTCGGCGGCCACCGACTCGGCGACGGCCTGGTTGTCGCCGGTCAGTAGCACCGGCGTCAGCCCGAGGCGGCGGAACTCGGCGATCGCCTCGGCGGAGGTGTCCTTGATCGTGTCGGCGACGACGAGCACGGCGCGGGGCTGACCGTCCCAGGCGACGGCGACCGCGGTCCGTCCCTGCGCGGCCTCGGTCGCGGCGGCGTGGGCGAGTGCGCCGGACAGCGGGGTCGACCACTGCTCGAGTAGCCGGGGCCGGCCGACGAGCACGGCGTGGCCGTCGACCACGCCCTGCACGCCGAGGCCTTCGTGGTTGGTGAAGTCCTCGACGCCCGGCAGGTCCCCGGTGCGCTCGGTCGCGCCGTCGGCGATCGCCGCGGCGATGGGGTGCTCGGAGGCCTTCTCCAGAGCCCCGGCCAGCCGCAGCGCGGTGGCCTCGTCGACCCCGTCGGCGGTGTGGACTCCGGCCAGTGCCATCTTGCCGGTGGTCACAGTGCCGGTCTTGTCCAGCACGACGGTGTCCACCCGTCGGGTGGACTCCAGCACCTCCGGACCCTTGATCAGGATGCCCATCTGGGCGCCGCGACCGGTGCCCACCAGCAACGCGGTGGGTGTGGCCAGGCCCAGCGCGCACGGGCAGGCGATGATCAGGACGGCGACGGCGGCGGTGAACGCGGCCGTCGCGCCGACACCGGCGCCGAGCCAGAAGCCCAGCGTCACCACGGCGACGGCGATCACGATCGGCACGAACACCCCGGAGATGCGGTCGGCGAGGCGCTGCACGGCGGCCTTGCCGTTCTGGGCGTCCTCGACCAGCTTCGCCATCTGCGCGAGCTGGGTGTCGGAGCCGACCCGGGTGGCCCGCACGACCAGCCGGCCCCCGGCGTTGACGCAGGCGCCGACGACGGTGTCGCCGACGGCGACCTCGACCGGCACGGACTCGCCGGTCAGCATGGACGCGTCGACCGCGGAGCGGCCTTCGACGACCTCGCCGTCGGTGGCGATCTTCTCGCCGGGGCGGACGACGAACCGGTCACCGACCGCGAGCTCGGAGGTGGGGATGCGCTTCTCGATGGTGCGCCCGTCCTCGTCGCGCAGGACCGTGACGTCCTTCGCGCCGAGTTCGAGAAGCGCGCGCAGCGCGGCGCCGGCGCGGCGCTTGGAGCGCATCTCGAAGTAGCGCCCGGCCAGGACGAAGGTGATGACGCCGGCCACGACCTCGAGGTAGATATTCCCGGCGCCGTCGGTCGGGGAGACCGACAAGGTGAAGGGGTGGGTCATGCCAGGGATCCCGGCGGTGCCGAAGAACAGGGCGTAGACCGACCAGGCCATCGCCGCGGTGGTCCCCATGGAGATCAGCGTGTCCATGGTGGCGGCGCCGTGGCGCAGGTTCGTCCAGGCCGCCCGGTGGAACATCGCACCCGCCCAGGCCCAGACCGGGACGGTGAGAACCAGCGACAACCACTGCCAGTTCACGAACTGCAGTGCTGGCGCCATCGCCATGGCGATGACCGGCACCGCGAGCACGGCGGAGACCACCAGCCGGTGCCGCAGGCTGCGCAGCGCCTCGTTCTCCCCGCCACCGGCATCGCCACCGGCATCGGCATCGGCGGCCGGATCAGTCGGCAGCGTGGCCGTGTAGCCGGCGGAGGCGACGGCCGCGACCAGCCGGTCGGCGTCGACCCCGGTCGGGGCCGAGACCTTGGCCTTCTCGGTGGCGTAGTTGACGGTGGCGGTGACGCCGTCGAGCTTGTTGAGCTTGCGCTCGACCCGGTTCGCGCAGGAGGCACACGTCATGCCACCGATCGCGAACTCGATCTCCTGGACGTCCTGGCCGGGCTGCGGCAGTGTCGCGGTCACTGGTGTCCCCCCTCACTGTGCGCGGGTGAGTTGATGTCCGCGATGGCAGGAGCGCTGTAGCCGCCCGCGTGACCGGCGGCGCCGCTGGGAGCGGGCTGCAGGTGTGCGGTCGGGACATCGACAGCGGATCCGGTCGCAAAGGCTCCTGCGCCGAGCAGGACAGCGACCGCACCGTAGGCAGAAAGTCGCGCGACGGTATTCATGGGATCGTTCCCTCTTGTCGGACCCGATCCGGGTGGACGTCGGTGGCGCCGCTGGGGCAGCGCGTGCCTCGGTGACCCGTACCGGGTAGGTGGTCAGGTCGTGATCAGGAGTCGGATACGACCTGGTAGCCGGCCTCGGTGACTGCGGCGCGCACGGAGTCAGGGGAGACCTCGCCCTCGCCGGTGACGGTGACCGCGCCGGTCGGCAGATCCACGGCCACATCGGTCACGCCGACGATCTCACTGATCTCCTCGGTGACCGAGGCGATGCAGTGGCCGCAGGTCATGCCGGTGACGGTGTAGGTGGCGGTACTCATGGCTCGGATACCTCTCTCGTGACGGCCCGCGGCGCGGGCCGCGGTTGGCTTCGGCGCCCGGGGCGGTGATGCCACACCCTGCGCCGGGGCTGTGAAGGGCCGGTCAGGACCGGACCAGGCGCGCGATGGCCGCGCTGGCCTCCTCGATCTTCTCCTCGGCGACCGCCCCGCCCTCGGCGGCGGCATCGGTGACGCAGTGCTTGAGGTGCTCGTCGAGCAGGCCGAGCGCGACGGCCTCGAGTGCCTTGTTGACCGCGGAGACCTGGGTGAGGATGTCGATGCAGTACTTGTCCGACTCGATCATCTTGCTGATCCCGCGGACCTGGCCCTCGATCCGGCGCATCCGCTTGACGTGCGCTTCCTTGTTGTCGGCGTAACCGTGCTGCATCGCCTACCTCCTCGTTTCATTTGCACTGTACCCCTAGGGGGTACCCGCATCAAGGTGGTCGAGTGCCCGGCCCAGCTGTGTCGGGTTACGGTCAGCGTGGCCTCGGGCACGGCGCGGGTGGCCCCCCACCCCCTGGTCCCCACGCCGCGAGTACCGGCAACGCCAACGGGTAAGGACCACGACAGTGTGACTTGCACAGATGCTGTGCCCGGGTAGGGTACGCGCCTGTTGCCGCTGATCAGGGGGTGCGAGGTGGAGTCATTTGTGCCGCTGGCGGTCCTTGCGGGCGCAGTCGTCCTGGTCGTGTCAGTAGTCGTTGGAATGTCTCAACTGGTCTCGGTCGGGCCCGTCCTGAAGGGGCGCCTGCCACATCTGGGGGGCCTGCCGCCGGTGGAGCATGCGGTCTCGCGCTTTCACGTCCGCTGGTACGCGGTGACGATGATCTTCCTGGCCTTCGACATGGAGATGATCTTCATGTACCCGTGGGCCGTCGTCGTCGCGACGATGGGGACGGCGGCGGTCGTCGAAATGTTCCTGTTTCTCGCGATCCTGCTCGCCGGCGTCGTCTACGCGTGGCGCGAAGGGGCCCTGCGATGGACCTGACTGCCGTCCTGCTGAGGTTCGCGGCTGGGGTGCCGCACGTCCTGCTCGTTGCGGTGCCCGGTCGCCCCGGGCTGCGCATGGATACCGAACTCCTGATCAGGCGGCGTGGGTGGCCGGAGGCGACGAGCCCAGCTGAGGCCGATGTGCTGCTCGTCGCCGGGCATCCGGGACCTGAGCTGGGTGAGGTCGTCGAGAGCCTCTGGCGGGGGATCCCCGCGCCACGGGTTCGGCTCGACCTCGGCGACGACGCTACGACCGCGCACCTCGAGCGGCTGCTCGATCGGCTCCCCACACGGCTGGCGGATGTTCGACTTGCTCGCGAGGAAGCCATAGCTGCCGCTGCCGTCTCCGACGTGGCGGACGAATCACACGCCGCCCCCGCGCAGCACGGCGAGCACGGCGAGCACGGCGAGCACGGCGAGCACGGCGAGCACGGCGAGGATACGCACGCAGCTGGTCACGAAGCCCACCTCAACGAGCACTCAGGCCATGCCGGCGACGGTGAGCCGCCCGACCAGGGCGGGGATACCGCTCATGGCCGGCACGAGCACCACGAACGCGATCACGCCGAGCACGCGGACAGCGGCTCCGGCCACGAGGACGACTCGGGTCACGCCGGCGACCACCAGCATCACCACATGGACATGCCGCTGCCCGGGGGCCTGGCCATGGCCGACGTCGCGGAGGATCGGGACGGTCTGGCACTCGACGTGCTCCATCTGCCGCTCGGTCCGGTGCTCCCGGACTGGCCGGCCGGCCTGGTCATCGACGTCGAGTTGCAGGGCGACGTGATCTCCTCGGCCGAGGCCCGCGTCCTCGACGTCGCCGAGCTGCGACCCTCGGCGCCGGTCGCTGCGGCGGTACGTGACCTCGATGTGGTCGCCCGCGTCCTCGCCGTCGCCGGTTGGCCGGGCCCGGCCGCCCGGGCACGCGACCTCCGTGACCGTGCCCGGGCCGGTGAACCGGCCGACGGCCTCTCTGGGCTGCTGCGCCTGGTCCGGCGGTCCCGCGTACTGCGGCTGATGCTGCGCAGGGTGGAGTTCGGTGACGGCGTGGACGTGGCCGAGCTGCTCGAGCGTCGCCTCGCCCGGATCGAGGCGCACGCCGCGGGGCGGACGGTCGGGGAGCCGGAGCGTCCGGTCCTCGCCGAGCTCGGCGGGCGTCTCGCGGGAGCGGAGTTCACCGCCGCCCGGCTGCTGGTCGCGGCACTCGATCCCGACGTCGACGGCGCAGCGACCCCCGCCGGCCTCCGCGACCGGGAGCCGGGCGAACGATGAGTGCCACGACCCTGCTGCTCCCGGCCCTGATGATCGCCGCCGTCTGGTTCCTCGCCGCACTCGACGGCGCCCTGGCGGGCCGGGCCGCCGGGCGACCCGTCGGGCCCGCCGCGGCCGCCGTCGAACCGGTCCGCGCCACGGTGCGGCTGCTGGTCGGCCAGCGGCGCAGCACGCTCGCCGCCGATGGTCTGCTGCGGTGGGCAGGGATCGTGTCGTTGATCGTCGCCGCGGTGCTGGCGGCAGCGGTCGTCCCGCTCGGTGAACGTCCGCTGGTCGACCTGTCGGTCGGCGTCGTGTGGTTCAACGCGATGGAGGTCGTCGCGTGGGCGGCGGTGTGGCTGGTCGGGTGGGGGCCCAACGGGGCGTTGTCGCTGGTCGGCGGGTACCGGTTCGTCGCCCAGGGCCTGTCCTACGAGCTCCCGCACATGTTCGCGATCATCACCGCAGCCCTGGCCGCGGGCAGCCTGCGGATCACCGACATCGTCGACGCCCAGGCCGGCCTGTGGTTCGTCGTCCTGATGCCGGCGGCGTTCGTCGCCTATCTGCTCAGCGCGGCCGCGATGGCGTTCTGGGGGCCGTTCGATGCCCCGGTCGCCCGCGACACCGCGGGGGGCGCGGGCTCGGAGCTCGCGGGTGTGGACCGGCTGCTGTTCGCCGGGGGGCGCCGGCTGCTGCTCGTGGCCGCGGCGGCGATGGCGGTCCCGCTGTTCCTCGGCGGCGGTCACGGGCCGTGGCTACCTGCGTGGGCGTGGGTGCTACTCAAGACCGCCGCGGTGCTGGTCGTGCTGGTCTGGCTGCGCCACCGGCTCCCGACGATCCGGATGGACCGCTGGGCCGAGATCTCCTGGATCGTGCTCGTACCGCTGACGATCGTGCAGGCGCTCGTGGTCGCACTTGTCGTGCTGGCCAGGGGAGGGATGTAGATGGTTCTCGCCGTGTTCTGCGTGCTGAGCCTCCTGGCGATCTCCTCCGGTGTGCTGGTGTTCGTCGTCGACTCGATGGCGCGCGCAACGTTCTGCCTGCTGGTGTCGTTCCTCGCGGTCGCCGCGATGGTGCTGATGACCGGGCTGGCCTACCTCGGTGTCGTCATCATCCTGATGATGATCATCGAGATGGTGATCATGGCCGTGTTCATGGTCATGTTCATGATGAACCCGGCCGGGCTGATGCCGATGTCGATGTTTCACAACACCCGCGGCGCGGCCGTCATCTCGGGCCTGGTGTTCACCGGACTGGCCGCGGGGATCCTCGTCGTGGACTGGCCGCAGCGCCGTGGTGTGCCTGCGCCGGATCCGACCGTCGCGCTGGGCGAGGCCCTGATGGGCGGCCACATGCTGACCATGATGACCCTCGGCGTGACGCTGTTCGCCACCATCGTGGCCACCGTGGTCCTGTCCACCGGGCGTGGCCGCTACGACCGGCTCGGCGACGACCTCGACGCCGAGCGAGCCGATGACCCGGCCGGTGGGGGTGTCGGTCGATGATCCTCGAGGCGTTCCTGCTCGTGGCCGCCGCACTGTTGTGTATCGGGCTGTTCGGCGCACTGACCCAGCAGTCGATCGTGATGCTGATGATGGGCCTGGAGCTGATGATCAACGGGATCATCCTGGCCGCGGCCGCGTTCTGGTACTTCCTCGCCCCGGCCTCCGACGGCCAGGTGATCGTGGTGGCGGTGGTGACCGCGATGGCGATCGAGATGGCGATGGGGTTCGCCGTGGTCACCGCCATCTACCGTGCCCAGCGGATCGACATGACCGACTCGGCCACCGAGCTGGAGGGCTGAGCGGTGCTGCTCGCGGTGCTCATCGGCCTCCCGGCTGTCGCCGGCGCGGTGCTGCTGCTGGCCCACCCGGCCCGCGGCGCGACCGCGGCCGGTGTCGCCACGGCGGCGGCCACCCTGGCGCTCGCCGTGGCCGCCGCGGCGACGCGGCCTGCGTCCGAGGTGTCGTTGCTGGCCGGTATTCGGGCCGGGTTTGCCGTCGACGGGCTCTCGGCGGTACTGGTCGTCCTGGTCGCCGCGGTGCTGCTGGCCGCGCTGGTCGTCGCTGCTGCCGAGCCGGGCCTGCGGACCGGCCGGTTCCACGGCCTGATGCTGGTCTTCGCGGCCGCGATGCTGGTCACCGTCACCGCCACGACATTGCCGGCGCTGCTGATGGCCTGGGAGGTGATGGGCGCGACGAGCTGGGCGCTGATCGGCTACCGGCTCGACGACCGGGTGGCCGCCCGCGCCGGCACGGTCGCGTTCCTGACCACACGGGCCGCCGACCTGGGCCTCTACGTCGCGGCCGGGGCGATGCTCGCCGGCGGCGCGGGCGCGATGGCGCTGACGGATCTGGCCGGTCTCGACGGCGTCTGGGGCGACGTCGCGGTCGCCGGTGTCGTCGTCGCCGCGCTGGGGAAATCCGCGCAGCTGCCGTTCAGTTTCTGGCTGTCCGGGGCGATGCACGGACCCAGCCCGACCTCGGCGCTGCTGCACTCCGCGACGATGGTCGCGGCCGGTGGCTACCTGCTGCTGCGGATCGCCCCATCCCTGGAAGCCGCCGGCTGGGCGGCCCCGCTCGTGGCGTGGATCGGGGTGGCGACCGCGCTGCTGCTCGGCCTGGTCGCCGCGGTCCAGGACGATCTCAAGCAGCTGCTCGCCGCCTCCACCTGCTCACAGATCGGGTTCATCGTGCTCGCGGCCGGGACGGCCGGTGTGTCGGCCGGGGCGCTGCAGACCGTGGCGCACGCCGCGGCGAAGAGCCTGTTGTTCCTGGTCGCCGGCCTGTGGCTGGCCACACTCGGCACCCGCAGCCTGACCGGCGGTCTGCGCGGGGCCGCGCGGCGGCACCCCGTGGTCGGGGCCGCATTCACCGTCGGTGCGCTCACGCTGGCCGGGCTGCCGCCGTTCGGGCTCTGGGTCGGCAAGGACGCCGTGCTGGCCGCCGCCCTGGGCTCCTCGCCCGCGCTGTACCTGGTCGGACTGGTCGCCGGGTGGACCGCGGCGTTCTACAGCGGACGCGCACTGTGGTTCGCCTGGCAACCCGCCGACCGCCCGGCCACCGGTGCTGCTCCGGTCCGGATACCGCTCCCGGCGGTGACCACGACTGTCGTGCTCGCCCTCGCCGCCGCGGGGGCCGGAATCCTGGCACTGGGCCCTGTGCGGCCGGACCCGGCTCCGCAGGTCTGGGAGCTCGTGCTTTCCGGCGTCCTGGCCGGTGCCGGCGTGCTGCTGGTGTGGCGGTTCGCCGAGCGCGTCCCGACGCCAGGCCTGCTGGACCGGTGGCTCGGCCTCGAGGCGTTCGCGCTCCGCTACGTCGTCGGCCCGGTCGTGACCTTGGGAGCAGCTCTGGCCGTGGTCGACGACCGCGTGCTCGCCCGTGTCCCGGCGGGCGCGGCGAGTGCCACCTCGCGGCTGGCCGCGGTCGTGGCCGGGCACGGTGAGCGCGGCGTCGACCGGGCCGTAGCCGGGCTCGCCGACGGCGCCCGCGCGCTGGGCCGAGCCGCCCGTCGTCCGCAGACCGGGCAGATCCACCAGTACTACGCGCAGGCCTCGGTCGGGTTCGCCCTGCTCGCGGCGCTGGCCGTCCTCGTGATCGTCGTGAGGTGACCCCGGAATGCTCTCGCTGATCGTCTTCCTGCCCGCGCTGGTCGCGGTCGCGCTGTGCGCGGTTCCGGCGCGGGCGGGCACGACGGTGTTCGCCAGTGCGTGGCTCGCGGGGGGGCTCGCGCAGCTCGGGCTGATCGCCGTGGTCTGGGCGGGCCTGCCCGCGTCGGGGTACGGCTTCGTCGAGCGCTACGCGTGGATCCCCAGCGCCGGGATCTCCTACCACGTCGGCGTGGACGGGCTGTCGCTGCCGCTGCTGGCGCTGACCGCGGTGCTGTTCACCGCGACCGCGGTCTACACGCTGCGCGGCATCGCCCGCCCGAAGGGCTTCGTGCTCCTGTTCCTGGCGTTGCAGGCGGTCAGCGCGGGCCTGTTCGTCGCGCTCGACCTGATCCTGTTCTTCCTGTTCTTCGACCTGTCGATCGTGTTCATGTACTTCGTGATCGCCGGGTGGGGCACCGGCGCGCCGGCGCGGCGGGCGGCGCTGACGTTCTTCCTCTACACCTTCCTGGGCTCACTCGCGCTGCTGCTCGGGTTCATCCTGCTCGCCCTGGCCGGACCGCAGGTCACCTTCGACATCCCGACCCTGGCAGCGCAGAACCCCCTCGCCGGCGGCGGCGGGTACGCCGGGCTGACCCTGCTGGTGATCGGGATCGGGCTGGCGGTCAAGACCCCGCTGTTCCCGTTCCACACCTGGCTGCCGCCCGCGCACACCGAGGCGCCCGCGGCCGGGTCGGCGATCCTGGCCGCGATCCTGCTCAAGATGGGCACCTACGGCTTCGTCCGGATCGCGATGCCGCTGCTGCCCGCGAGCTGGCGCCAGTTCGCGCTGGTCGCCGTCGTGGCCGGGGTGGTCTCGGTGCTCTGGGGTGCCCTGGTCGCGCTCGCCCAGACCGACCTCAAACGCATGATCGCCTACACCTCGGTCAACCACATGGGCTACGTCCTGCTCGGCCTCGGCGCAGCCGGCCTGATCACCGCCGACGACGAGCAGGCCCGCCAGCTCGCCACCTCGGGCGCGACCTACCAGATGGTCAGCCACGGCCTGATCACCGCGGCGCTGTTCCTGCTCGCCGGGTCGCTGCACGAGCGCGGCCACACCTACGAGATGAGCGCCTACGGTGGGCTCGCGACCCGCACACCGCGCTTCGCCGGGCTGTTCGCCGTCGCCGCGTTCGCCTCACTCGGCCTTCCCGGGTTCTCCGGGTTCATCGCCGAGTTCCAGATCTTCGCCGGAGCGCTGGGCGCCGTCCCGGTCGCGACCGTCGTCGCGGTGACCGGTGTCCTGCTCACCGCCGCGTTGTTCCTGGTCGCCATGGGGCGGATGCTCTCCGGCGATGTCCGCGTCCCGGACGCCCCCGGCACCCCGCGCCCGTTCCCCGACCTCGACGCCCGGGAGCTGCTGGCCATCGGCGCGCTACTGGTCCTGGCGACCGTGCTCGGGCTGCTGCCGCGGGTCCTGCTCGACGTGATCGAACCCGCCGCCCGCACCCTGGGCGACCTGGTGACGCGGTGATTCGGCCGTGACAGTCCACAGTGACCCGTCCGCTCTGATCCCGGAGATCGCGTTGCTGCTCGGCGCGGTCGCCGGGCTGCTGCTCGGTGCCTGGACCCCACGCCGACGCCAGTGGACGATCCGGGTACTGGCCGCACTGGCCTGCACCGTCGGCCTGGCCGCGACCGCCGTCGCCGCGACCCGACCGGTCGACGTGGTGTTCGGGACCTACGTCCTCGACACCGCGACCCACGCCACCCGGGCGATCGTGCTCGTCGCGACGCTGCTGCTGCTCGCCCTGTGCGGCGACACCGTGGCCGGGCACCGCCGCGAGACCGAGTTCGTCGTCCTCGTGCAGCTCGGGGCGCTGGGTTCGATCCTGCTCGGCGGCGCCGCCGATCTGATTTTGCTGTTCGCTGCGTTCCTGCTCGCCAGCGTCCCGCTCTACGCCCTGGCCGGCTGGGCCAAGCAGGGCACCGCACCCGAAGCGGCGCTCAAGTACTACCTCGCCGGCGCGCTCGCCGGGGTCACCACCGTGGCCGGGGTGACCCTGCTGTTCGGCACAGCGGGAGCAACCGGCTACGACGCGGTTGCCGACGGGATCGCCTCCGGACCGGGCGGCGCCGCTGCGGTCGGACTGATCGCCGTGCTGGTCGGGCTGGCGTTCAAGGCTGGAGCGGTTCCCGCCCACTTCTGGGTGCCTGACGTCGCCGACGGCACACCGCCGGCGGTCGCCGCTGTGATCACCACGCTGCCGAAGATCGGCGCCCTGGTCGCCACCTACCGGCTGCTCGACACCGCGGTCCCGGCCGACGTCGTCGACTGGCCTCTGATCATCGCGATCCTGGCTGCGGTGAGCATGACACTCGGCAACCTCGCCGCGTTCGCCCAGACCTCGGTGCTGCGGCTGCTCGGCTACTCGACCATCTCGCAGGTCGGCTACATGCTCATGGCCCTCGCCGTCGCCGGACGCGCCCCGCTGGCGCAGCCGGCGCTGCTGTTCTACCTGGCCGCTTACGCCATCACCAACATCGCCGCGTTCGCCGTCGTCGCCGCCACCGGGCAGCGCACCCTCGCCGGCCACCGGGGACTGTTCCGCCGGGACCCGCCACTCGCGATCGCGCTGGTGGTCGCGCTGCTGGGGTTGGTCGGGACTCCGCCGACCGCGGTGTTCCTCGGCAAGCTCGTCGTGTTCACCGCGACCGTGGACGGGGGGCTGGTCTGGTTGGTCGCGCTCGCCGTGGTCAACACCGTCGCGTCGCTGTTCTACTACCTGCGCTGGATCGCGCCCGCCTTCGGCGAACCGGGCCCCGACCACGAGCGGCCGGTGACCCGGGCTCGTGGCTGGGCGCGTGGGACCGCGCTCGGTGCCGCCGCGCTGTCGCTGCTGCTCGGCCTCGGCGGTGGGGTGGTGTTGAACACCGTTGTGTGAGCCCCCGAAGTCGACATGCTTCACCGTCGGTACCGTGGCCGGGGTGAGTAATCAACGGGTTGAGCTGCGGTTGCTGCTCATCGTGCCCGTGTTGCTCGCGCTGCTGGGCATGCACGCGTTCGTGGCCGCCCCGCCGGGCGAGACCGGGCACGCCGCGACCACGGCCGCCGTCCCGTCGGATGGTGCTGCCGGGATCCCTGCGATCTCCGACCTGACGTTACCCGGCCACGACCCGGCTGACGTGCCCGGCGACCATGGCGCCCGGTCGGATCCGGAGCACGCCTTGCACTTGTGCCTGGCCATCCTGACCTCCCTCGGTGTGCTCCTTCTCGCTGCCGGGCTCCGCCTCGGTGGCCCCATGCTCGGTTCGCTGGTCGCACCCGTCCGGAGCTCACTTCGACGGTGGTCTGTTGCCAGACCGCCACCTATGTCTCGTCGTCTTGCCCAGCTGTGCGTGATGCGGAGCTGATCGGCCCCCAGCGCGGAAGAGCGCTGGATTCCACCAGCTCACGACCGGTCACATGCAAGGGAGTCCACCATGAAGATCAAGAAGATGGCGCTCGCCACGACGGCGGTCACCGCGGCCCTCGCCCTGTCCGCGTGCGGCGGTGGGGAGGCCACCGGCTCGGCCGGCCAGGCACCGCCCGCGCCGACCTCGTCCGCGGCGGGCCAGCAGGTTTCCGCCGATCACAACGAGGCCGACATCGCTTTCGCCCAGGGCATGATCCCGCACCACCGGCAGGCGGTCGACATGGCCAATCTGGCGGCCGACCGTGCCGAGAGCGACCAGGTCAAGCAGCTCGCCACCGCGATCCAGCAGGCGCAGGGTCCCGAGATCCAGCAGCTGCAGGGCTTCCTCGCCGCATGGGGCGCGCCCGAGTCCGGCGGCATGCCGAACATGAGCCAGGAACACAACATGCCCGGGATGGAGCAGAACGGCATGTCCGGGATGTCGGGCATGATGAGTGATCAGCAGATGCAGCAGCTCGAGCAGGCATCCGGTGTCGAGTTCGACCGGATGTGGCTGCAGATGATGATCGCTCACCACGAGGGTGCCGTGCAGATGGCGCAGACGGAGCTGCGCGACGGGCGCAACCCGGAGGCGAAGGCGCTCGCCCAGACGATCATCGATGCCCAGCAGACCGAGATCACTCGGATGCAGGAGATGCTCGGCTAACAGCGCGACTCGGCGGCGGTGCGTCCGTCATCGGCGACGGCCGCCCACCGCCCGACCCATGCGCACGTGCGACGGCGTGATGGGGCCGGTGTGGCTCGGTGCGTCGCCGTACGTTCTGTGGTGCCCACTGGGGCCGCTCAGCGGCGCGGGCCCTCGTCCCGCGCCGTAGCCGGGAACGGCACGGCCGGAACACCACCTCAGGTTGTTCGCGTCGACTTCCCGGCACGGTCTCTCAGCGTTGTCACAGGGCCCAGAGGGAGAGTGGTGGGCATGGCAGCGGTCGCGCAGTCCCGAACGAGGACCGCGTGCGTCGGCGGCGTACCGCAGTCGCGAGGCGCCATGACCTGTGGTGTGATCGCCACGGTCGGGGCGGCACTGGTGGTTGATGTGCTCGCCGGCGAACACCCGATCCACACCCTTGCCCTCGTGGTACTGGTCGGGGCCGTCACCGGGCTGCGCCGGTGGATCGCGCCGCGATTCCGCGGTCTGTTGAGCCTTCTCAACGCGACCATCGTCGCCCAGCCCGCCCTGCATCTCGCGGGCAAGTGGCTGGGGCGCTCGGCTGAAGGATCTGGGCTTGAGTGGCCGGCACCGGCTGGTGTCTGGCACGGCCTCGTTCCGGATGGGGTGACCGGAACCCAGCTCGCCGCCACTGTGCTGATCGTCGCGATGGTCCTGATCTGCGGCGCTGCCGCGGACCTGGTGGTCGGCTACTTGCGAGCGCGATTTCCCCGCCTGGCCCAGCGCAGCCGATCGGTGCGACGCCCCGGCGTGCGCCTGCCCCGGGTGCGCCGACACGGATCGATGCTGCGTTGGTGCGGTTGGAGGTTGCAGTCAGCTCGTCGGGGGCCCCCGGGCGCTGGGGCTCCCGGCTGCTGAGTGCTCTCGCGACGCTCGGTCGCCGCCCGGGGCTCAGTGGCCGGACGGGCTCTGCACCGACTGCGCCTTCGACACCCTCTGAGCAGCGACCACGCGGGAACCGGGTAACGCCGCTCAGAACCGCGGCTACCGGCCGGCATCATCCTTCGCCAGAGTCGAACGGGTCGCGACCCGCACCCCGCAGCCGAGGCTGAGGCACACCTCGACGCCATCGCTGACTGCCTCGCCCCAGCCCATCGCACACGTCGCTGTCGTCCGACCGACTCGCAAATGGCTAGGCCGGACAGCCACGACCCCACCTGAGATCACGGGCCACGTCGCAACGGTCGCCGGTATCGGCAGCCACGAGGCCGTCGCGGATCACCGCCTGCCTCTCAACCTTCGCCCGCTGCTGCCCCATCCTCCTCGGATCCGGCGGCCGCTCGCGGGTATCGACAACATGGAGCAGCATTCATGCACGACGACTCTGACCGCTTCCGCTGGATACGAGACACCGTGCTCTCGGTCCTGCGGAGCGATTCACTGCTGAACGGACAAGGTCGCCGGCAGGTTCTCAGCCGGGCAGGTCGCACATCGACGCCCCAGACGACGTCACTGCTGGTGACCTGGACCGGTGCTCCCGGCTTCAGTCCCGACATGCTTCTCGACCGGTTCCTCCTCAGCCTCCACGACACCGGCATGCCAACCGGCTCCCTCGGGTCCCGACATGTCCTCGACCACGCCACCGCCGTCCTCCGCGGCGCGGCGCTCACCGCGGACAACGGCATCACCTTCTCCGTGGTTCGCACGGGCCGCTGGCTGGAGCAGTCCGCCGTCGTCGAGCACGGCCTCGAGCTCGTCGCGTTCGACGCTCGAGTGCCGCGCGCGGAACTCGACGGCCGGCTGCCAGCCGAGAGAGGCGTCCCTGCCACGCCAGGCTCGACTGCCAGTACTGGAACCGAGCCGGCCCATCTCCGCTCGGCTGACCAGTCCGCACCGGTCAGGGACGAGGTCACGCCACGCGAGCCCGTTGCGCCGTCGGTGTCGAGCAGCACAACTGGACGAGCTGGGTCTGAGCATCGCGCGGCGCGGCTGCTGCGGCGGCGTATCGGCTCTACCAACGCACACGATCCGCGAGGTACATCGTGACCGGAACACAGCGACTCCCGGCCCTGTGCGGAGACGCGCTCGGCCGATGGCGACGGGCTACGGCACGCACCCAGCAGCAACGATCGCGACTCCAGGTTCGCAGGCGCGCAGACGGCCGCATCGTGCGGCCCGTCCGATTCCGCGGCGACACGTACTACCAGGTTCTGCGCGGAGCCGACAAGTCTGGAGCCAACGGGTCTCGGCAATACCCGTGATCGGACCACCGCACCCCTTGTCCGGCGGAGGATCGGGCTTCGACCCGCGCCGCGGGCACAGCATCAGCGACACCACGCCTGTTCAATACCCTGAGGGGGTATGACACTTTGGGGTCCTGCCGTATCTCCTTGGAGATAGGACTGTGTCTCGATCAGCTGCAGTGCGGTGACCCCGCTGTCGGGATCGACGCTGAGCGCCACGAGCTCGCCGCTGCCCGGAGTGGGGGAGACGACCTGCGCGGGGCGGCCCAGCACGGTGGGGAAGATCAGGGTGTCCAGGGCGCACCAGGTGTAGAGCGCCTGGCCAGCGACGGTGAACTGGTGCGGGGTCTCGCGCAGGGTGATGCCGTGCCCGACCACCGCGCCGTGCTCGTCGTACTCGGTGTCCGAGAGCCCGGCCAGTCCGTCGCGGACCTCCCCGGCGCCGCGCCCGGTGGTGTGGGCGAGGTCGTCGACGGTGACCGGATGCCCGCGGGCCAGCTCACGCAGCAGCGCCGGCCACAGCCAGCCCATCGCGTCCCCGGCGGCGCCGGGAGTGGAGCAGATGGTCTCGCTGAGCCGGGTGGCGAGATGCTCGGCGTCGATGCTCATGACAGAAACGTCCCTTCCGACGAGGGGATCGGGGAGGGGTGGGCTGGGGGTCAGGCGCAGCAGGAGGTGGGCATCTGGTTGCGGAACTGTCCGGCGGCGATGCGCAGGCCCTCGGCCATGGTCAGGTACGGCGCCCAGGTGTCGGCGACGTCGTCGACGGTCATGCCGGCGGTGATCGCGTAGGTGGCGGCGAGCATGATCTCCCCGGCCGCCTCGGCGGCCGCGTGCACCCCAAGCATCCGCCCGCTCTCGGCGTCGGCCACCACCTTGATCACCCCGCGGGTGTCGCGGTTGGCCAGCGCCCGGGGCACATCGGCCAGGTCCAGCACCCGGCAGTCGCAGCGGTACCCGGCGGCCAGCGCCTGGGTCTCGCTGAGCCCGGCGGAGGCCAGCTGGGGACGAGTGAACACGACCGCGGGCAGCCCGGTGTAGTCGACGATGGCCGGGCGGGGCCCGGCGGCGTCAGTGGCGTTGAGCGCCGCCACGCGTCCGGTGGCGGCGGCAACGTAGACGTACTGCGGCGCCCCGGACACGTCCCCGGCGGCGAACACCCGCGGGTTGGAGCTGCGCTGGGCCTCGTCGACGGCGACGAAACCCCGCTCGTCGGTCTGCACCCCCGCCGCGTCCAGGCCCAGCCCGTTGGTGCGCGGGGTGCGCCCGGTCGCGACCAGCAGCCGGGCCCCGCTGGCGCGCTGCCTGCCTCCGGTCACCACCGTCGCCTCGCCGGTACCGACGTCGACCTGCACCGCCCGGTCCTCGATGACGGTGATCGAGTCGTCGGCGAACACCCGGCGCAGCGTGTCAGCGAGTTCGGGCTCAGCCGTCGGCGCGAGGCGTCCCACGAGGGTGACCTGGGCGCCGAGGTGGGCGAACAGCTGGGCCTGCTCCATCCCCACATAGCCTCCGCCGATGACCACCAGCGACTCGGGCAGCTCGGTCTGCTCCATCGCCGTGGTCGAGCTCAACCAGTCCACCTCGTCTAGGCCGGGCAGCGGCGGGCGGGAGGGCTCGGACCCGGTGGCGATCAGGTAGGCGTGCGCAGCCAGCGGTTCATCGTCCACGAGCAGGGTGTCGGGGTCGGCGAAGCGGGCGTGCCCGGGGCGGACCTCGAAGCCGTGGGCGGCGGCTACGTCGGCGTACTTGGCCTGGCGCAGCCGTCCGGTCAGCTCGTCCTTCTGCTCCACCAACGCCCCCAGGTCCACCGGCCCGGACGAGGTCGGGGCACCGGGAAACGGGTTGCCCAGCGCGCCGTGCCGCGCCCCGGCCGCGGCCAGCAACGTCTTCGACGGCACACACCCCACGTTGACGCAGGTCCCGCCCAGGGTTGCGTGCTCGACCAGCACCACGGTCTTGCCGGCGCCGCGGGCGGCAATCGCGGCGGCCATCGCCGCCCCACCCGAGCCGATCACCACCAGGTCCAGCGCTGCGGTGTCCTCCACGTCGTCGTCCACGTCGGGGCCTCCTGACCTCCGTTGAACTCGTCTGAACCGTCCAATCCGGCTAGACGAATACATGCTAGCGTAGTGGCATCCGTCAAGGCGGATGCATGACACGATGGAGGGAGCGCAGCGGATGGTCACCAGCTCGAGGACGGCACCAGGCCCGCCGACCGAGCCGGCCGCGCAGACAGGCGGCGAGGTCCCAGCACCGGTGGCGGGCGCCGAGGTGTCGGCGCCCCCGCTGCTCGGGCAGGCCGGCGAGCAGGCGGGGGTGGTGGCGAAGTTCTTCCGCGCGTTGGGTGACCCGACCCGGCTGCGGCTGTTGGAGTTCCTGCTCGCCGGCGAGCACACCGTCAGCGAGTGCGTCGCGCACGTCGGGCTGGCCCAGGGGCGGGTGTCGACGCACCTGGCGTGTCTGGCCGACTGTGGCTACGTCGCGGTGCGCCGCGAGGGCCGGTTCTCCCACTACCGGGTGGCCGACCCGCGAGTGGCCGACCTGGTGGTGCTGGCCCGCTCGCTGGCCGCGGACAACTGCTCCGCGCTCTCGGCGTGCGCGCGCATCGACCCCCGCCCCTGACTCGATCCCGCCCTGACCTCGCTGGGGACCAGGATCCTTCATACCTGCCGACCGACCCGACCGCGGCCCCACCAGCGGCTCCGACACCGAACGCGCCGACACCGAACACACCGAGGTCGAGCGCGCTGGCGGGGCCCGCGGCGTTTGGGTGTCGCCGCCCTGCTCGTGCGGCTGGTGATGTTGCTGCGCGGGGCCGGCGTTGCTCGCCGCCGGGGCGCTAGGAGCGGCCGGCTCCGAGCTCGCCAATCCCTGGCTGATCGGCGCTGGCGTCGTGCTACTGCTGGTTGCGCTAGACCGGGCCCTGCCGGATCGACCGCCGCAGTCGTGACGGCCGCGACCATGGGATGTCTGACTCTCGGGAAGTCGACGGGCCTTGCGGTGTCGGATGCGGTGACCCCGCGACCCCGCGGTCAGCCGTTGCCGGGGTCGGCCAGGTCAATGAGTTGCCACGGCCGGGCCAGGTTGTCCTCCAGCCCCTGCGGAGACGAAACGCGCGCGCCGCACCGCGTGCCGCTCCCGGGAACGCGTCCTCACCGACCGCGAGGACGGCCTGGCCCTCAATTTATCGCCGGTCCAGTCGTTGCGGGTCGAGGATATCGAGTGCGCCGGACCTTCGGGCAGCACTACCCAAACATATCGATGGCCGTTAGAATGTTTGTATGGCCATGGATGACGCATGTGACCTGCTCTGTCTCGATCTTCCGCACGCCGAACGGATCCGTGCCGCACTGCCGGACAGCACTCGTGTCGAACCGGCGGCCGGTATGGCCCGCGGGCTCGGGGATTCCACCCGGCTGCGGATCGCGGCCGCCCTTCTCCAGGGTGCCGAGCTGTGCGTGTGCGACACCGCCTGGGTCGTCGGTGCGTCGCAGGCCCTGGTGTCACATCACCTGCGCCAGCTGCGCACGGTCGGGGTTGTGACCTCGCGCCGGGACGGCCGGATGGTGATGTACCAGCTCTCCGACCGGGGACGCGCCGTCCTGTCGGTGCTGGTCGAGGTCGACAACGGCACAGCCGTCGACACCGATGGCGACGGCGACGCGGTGCTGGAAGGAGCGGATCGTGTCTGAGTCCGGCACTGCACCCGCACCCGCGAACGACAGCGCTGCCGGGGGCGACGAGGGGCCCGGCCGTATCTGGCAGGTCCGTGAGCTGCAGCTCGCCGCGGTCGCTGCGGTGCTACTCGCCGCCGCCTGGGTGATCGATCTCGTCGCCGGTGGGCCGGCGCTGCTGATCGGCGGGGTCGAGTTGGTCGCGGCCGTGGTCGCGGCGTCGACGTTCGTGCCCGACGCGCTACGCAATCTGCGCCACGGCCGGATCGGTGTCGGCACCCTGATGACGATCGCCGTGATCGGCGCCGTCGCACTCGGACAGATCGCCGAGGCCGCCCTGCTCGGGATCCTGTTCTCCATCGCCGAAGGGCTCGAGCACCATGCTGTGACCCGGACCCGCCGCGGCCTGCGTGCCCTGCTCGGGCTGGTCCCCCCGACCGCCTCGGTGCTGCGTGACGGCGACGAGGTCACCGTCTCCCCTGACGACCTCGTCGTCGGCGACGTCCTGATCGTGCGCCCCGGCGAGCGGGCCGCGACCGACGGCACCATCCGGACCGGGCGGACCAGCCTGGACACCTCCGCGATCACCGGTGAGTCGGTCCCGATCGAGGCGGGACCGGGTGACGACCTCTACGCCGGGACGATCAACGGCGGTGGCGCGATCGAGGTCGTGGTCAGCGCCCCGGCCTCGGACAGCTCGCTGGCGCGGATCGTGCACATCGTCGAGCAGGCCCAGGAGCGCAAGGGCTCCGGTCAGCGCCTCGCCGACCGGATCGCTCGCCCGCTGGTTCCTGCGATCATGGTCCTGGCCGTTCTGATCGCCGGGCTGGGCGCGCTGTTCGGCGACCCGGTGCTCTGGCTCGAACGAGCCCTGGTCGTGCTCGTGGCTGCGTCACCGTGCGCGCTGGCGATCTCGGTACCGCTGACCGTGGTCGCCGCGATCGGCGCGTCGAGCCGGCACGGCGCGCTGGTCAAGGGTGGTGCGGCGCTGGAGGAGCTCGGCCGGATCCGCGCCGTCGCCCTCGACAAGACCGGCACCCTGACCCGCAACAGTCCCGAGGTGGTCGAGGTTCTCGCCGCGCCCGGCGAGGACCGCACCGACGTGCTGGCCACCGCCGCCGCGCTGGAATCCCGGAGCGAGCACCCGCTGGCCCGGGCGGTCCTCACCGCCGCCGAGGCGGCACCGTGGTCGGTCGCGGTACGGCCCGCCGACGACGTCACCGCCGTGCCCGGGCACGGCCTGATCGGCGTCCGCGACGGGGTCGAGCTGCGGCTGGGCAGGCCCGGCTGGGTCGACGCCGGCCTGTTGGCCGAGGACGTCGCGCGGTTGCAGGACCAGGGGGCGACGGTCGTACTCCTCGAGCGCGGCGGCACGCTGCTCGGCGCCGTCGCCGTCCGGGACGAGCTGCGCCCCGAAGCCGTCGAAGCCGTTCGCCGCATGCGCGCGCTCGGGATTGACGTCGCCATGCTCACCGGCGACAACCGGCGCACCGCGGCCATGCTCGGCCAGCAGGCTGGGATCGGCGTCGTGCACGCGGAACTGCGCCCGGAGGACAAGGCTCGTCTGCTGCCCGAGATCGCCCGGGGTCGCCGGATCGCGATGGTCGGTGACGGCGTCAACGACGCCCCGGCGCTGGCCACCGCCGATGTCGGCATCGCGATGGGCGCCATGGGCACTGACGTCGCCATCGAGACCGCCGACGTCGCGCTGATGGGTGAGGACCTGCGCCACCTCCCGCAGAACCTCGCCCACGCCCGCCACGCGCGCACGATCATGCTGCAGAACGTCGGCTTCTCACTGCTGATCATCGGCACGCTGATCCCGCTCGCCGCGTTCGGCGTCCTGGGCCTGGCCACCGTCGTCGTGATCCACGAGGCCGCCGAAGTGCTGGTTATCCTCAACGCCGTCCGCGCCGCGCGGACACGGCCCCTGCCCGGTCTGACCGCCGCTCCGGCCACCTCGGGGCGACACCACATCGCGGTCGAGCCCGCGCCGGAACCGGACGACCCCTGCTGCGCGCCGGCACCCCGACCGGCCACACCCCACACGGTGGCCACCGGACCGTCGCCGCTCGACGCCGATCCGGGATCCGCTCCGGCACAGCCGCCGCACCAGAGCGGTTGTGCGGACGGATGCGCATGCTGCAGCCCCGAACCGTCCGCTGCTGAACAAGAGATACAGGCACACCAGAGGTCTCACCCATGACCACGGCCGACCGGGCGGCACGGCTGGCCAACACCGTCCTCACGGTTGCCGTGATCCCGCTTCTTCACCGGATGCAGAACGAGCTCGACCGCAACGGAACCCTGCGGCGGGGAACCCAGATGATGATGTGGGCTGCCTACGCGACGTTCGGAGTCCTGCTCACCGAGTCCCTCGCCCGCCACCGCGACGTGCCGACCGGCCGCCGCGGGACGACTCTCGCAGGAGCCGGCATGACGCCGTTCGACAGCCCGCAGTAGCTCAACGGCGGCGAGACCGGTGAGCTGATCACCAGTGGGATCTACCACTACAGCCGCAACCCCCGGTACACGGGCTTCGTGGCCGCCACGGCCGGGCTCGCCGTCGCCCGAGGCTCACCGCGGCCGCGCTGCTGGCCATCGAACTGACCGTAGTGATGCGCGCCTGGGTAGCGGTCGAGGAAAGCCACCTCCGGCGACAGTTCGGAACGGCCTACGGGCGCCTGTGCAGCCAGGTTCCGCGTTGGATCGGCGTTCGGTCATAGGGGCGGGGTCTCGCGTCCCGCCCTTGGGCTCTGAACATGTGACCAGGGGGTCAGCACCATGCTGGTACAGCATCTACGGGCGATACTGCTCGGTCCGGTAACGGTCACGATCACGATCATCATTCCACTGGTGATCGTAACGATCATGGGTTCCGCTCCGGGTCGATCTCAGTCCGGTACTCGGCTACCTGGCCCTGACTGCCGGCGCCCTGCTGATCGCGGGCGGTGTCGCGATGCTCGCCTGGACGATCAGGCTCTTCGCCCGGGAGGGCGAGGGAACATTGTCGCCACAGGACCCACCGCGCACCCTGGTAGTGCACGGGCCCTATCGACACGTGCGCCACCCGATGTTCAGTGGAGTCCTGGCTATCCTCGTCGGCGAGACGATCGCAACGCGGTCCCTGAGCCTCCTGGCATGGCTTGTCGTGTTCGCGCTCTTCGTCACCATCATGGTCCCCCGTGTTGAGGAACCGCGGCTAGCCCGCGGCTAGCCCACCGGTTCGGCGACGACCACGCGCGCTATCGGGACAACGTCCCGCGCTGGATACCCCGCTTACAGCCCTGGGACCCCTCACCGCCGCGAAAGCCAACCGAATGATCCGGGAACGTCTGCTCACGTTGCCGGCGCGCTAGTGTCGGCGCTGGGGCCAGGGACCGTGACCGGCACGCTGCTATCCGCCGCTTGCGCTGGAGCCGCCGGCTGGCAGCTCACCAGTCCGACATGGGCGGCAGGATCTCGCACCGCTAAACCCCACAAGCGACACGAACGGCCCCGGCGCGCCGCCGGGACCGTTCGTGTCGTCAACGGGTTCAGGCCGCCGGTCGTGCCACGCCCGCGGCCACCACCACCAGGATCGTGCAGAACATCGACACCGCGGCAGTGGCCACCGAGCTGATGGCGGTCAGCACTCGGTCGAGCAGCTGCGCACTCCGACACTGCCGCTCCGGGTGCCGCGACCACACCGCGGTCAGCACCACCAGCACCACCAGCACGGTCATCAGCAAACCCGTGATCGGGACGACGTTGTGCAGCACCCCCGCGGCGAGCTCCGCCGCCGTCGGCAACATGATGATCATCTTCGCTCCTCCGGATCGAACCGGCGAGTGAACCTCCTGGTCACACCCGGTACGAGACGAAGAGTGCCGAGGAGCGCGACCCCCCTGCAACGCCGGCTCGACACGGGATAGACTGCCCCCTTAACGCGCATCGCACCTGGAGCGAAGCGTCAAACGAGCAGTCAATCGCGTACAGGCAATCGCTCAAAAGTCGGATTTGAGATAGTAGGTCTCATGGCGCGGACGGTCGACGATCGGTTGTCGAAGCGCCTCGACCTCCTGGCCCGCCTGCAGTACGGGACGGGCCGCGAGGGCTCCGCCGACGCCGTTGCCCGAGCTGTCAGGCAGCGCCTCTGGGCGCAGCGCCCGCAGTCGGCCCCACCGGTCGTCCGCCTCCGGGCACGTCTTGTACTGCGCGGAGGCCGGGAGATCAGCCCGCTGCGGGAGCTCGCCACATCGAAGGGGGTGGCGGTGCAGATGCTGCTCGTCGCGCTGTTCGTCGAGCAGTGCCGCAAGCCGACCAACACCATCGGCACACCGACCCCGATCCCGCTGGCGTACCCGGTGGTGGCCGGCGACCCCTGCTGGCGGCACCTGATCGCGCTCCCGACCGAACGCCGGCCGGGGCGCCGTACGGGCACGTCTCGCGGCCTGGCGAACAGCCAGCTCGACCAACTACGCGCCGCGCTGGACAGGCTCCACGACTTCGGCAAGGTCGATCTAAAGGAATCCCGTCCGCGGTACGAGGAGTTCACGGTGCGCGACGAGAGCGTCCTGCGTGGTGCTCCGATCCAGCCTTACAAGGTCCCGGCGCCGGCGCGCGAGCTGGTGATCGACGTGCCTCCAGAGTTCTTCACCTGCGGGTGGGTTCATGCCCTCGGCCCGGACGAGACGGTCGCGTACTTGTTCCTGCTCTACCGGAACCAGTTGAGCCAGGAGAGCAACGACGACGGGCTGAGCGTGAACGACGACCTGTGGGGACTGGCCTTCGAGCGGCCCCGAGCGCAGCGGGAGGCCTACCGACGGCTGCACCGGATGGGCCTGATCAGCGCCGATCGCAGCGATCTTCGCAACCAGGACGGCACGATGCCCGACGGGGCGGACAACACCCTGGGAGTACGGCCGGTCAACGAGATGACCTTCCGCGTCGATCTGGAGCGCCTCACCGACGACGGCGTCAGCGCGGCGATCGACGCACTACGGCGGCAACTCGACGGCGAAGGGCTCGATGACGCGTCCCTCGCCTCATGGACCGAGCGCCACGGAGGCGTCTGAGGTGGCTGGGGCTCCGAAGCCCAATGCCGTCCGCGAGGCGATCGCGGACTCCATCGCGGCGAACCTGAAGTCCTACAACGTGGCCGCGTTCTGCGAGCGGCTCGGGCTGGCGGCTCAGGGCAAGGATGACGATCCGTCCCGCAGCAAACGGCTCTACGTCCAGGCCCGCCTGCAGGGCCACGGCCTGCCGGAGCTGCTGCCGGTCGCTCGCGTGGTGCTGTCGGAGTGGGACGACCCGCAGTTGCAGGCAACCGTCGATCTGCTCGGCGTGACCGGTGTCGCGGGTGAGCTGAAGAATCTGATCTTCGCCTCAACCGGTCCGAAACCCGAGATCGTCCTGCGGGACGCGTTGAACAACACCATCGAGATCACCAAGGGCGCCGGGACGTGCCTGGTCTACGACCGCCCCCTGCCTGACGACGGGCTCACCTGGGGAGCCCTCGTGGAGTGGTGGGCCACCGAGATCCTGCACGAGACCAACCTCGACGTCGCCGGCCGCCACCTCTACCGGCGACTCGCGCAGTCGACCGCCACCAGCAGCAGCCCTCCGGAAAGCCTCCTGCTGCGCGCCTACGCACACCGCTACACCGATCGGTCTGTCCCCGCGCTGCTGCCGCAGGTGTACCTGCACTACGACCCGTACCTTCGGCCGGATCCGCTGCTGCGCCCCGGCTCGGTGGTCCGTCAGCGGATGGATTTCCTGCTGCTGCTGCCCGGACGGCGGCGCGTCGTGCTCGAGGTGGACGGCCAGCACCACTACGCCACCGACGACGGACGCCCGAGCCCCAGGCGCTATGCCGTCATGGCTGCAGAAGACCGCCGCCTGCGCCTGGCCGGCTACGAGGTCTATCGCTTTGGCGGCGCCGAGCTCGCTGATCCCCAGCGCGGCCGGACTGTGCTGGACGACTTCTTCTCCAAGCTGCTCGACGACTCTCCAGCAGAGCTCTGACCGGGCACGGCCGCGAGGAGGCGGCTCGGTCGAGCGCATCATCGACCGCCCCAGCGCCAGTCATCCGCTCGCGGACGACGATGCTCAGGTGGCTTACCGAACTGGATCCCGTCGATGCTCGCCACGGCCGGCGCACGCCGACCGGTGGGTCTACGCCCCTCCGCGATCAGGCAACCGCCCTGAGGCCGGATGGTGCCCTGTCCGGCCTAGCCGATAACGAATTATGACAGTTCACTCAGGAGTCGGGTCGGAAGCCGTGGAGAACGGGACACTAAGGTCTGCTCATGTGGTCTTTTGTTGTCGACTTGTCCCAGGTTGTCGGAGCTGCACTAAGCCTAGTCGCCCTCATCGTCGCACTCTACGCTCTGTATAAGTCGAACCTAGATCTAACCCGCGAACGCACCAACCTTCACGAGTTAGAAATCTTGCGTCAGATCGGGAGTCGCCTACACCCAAAAGCTGACCCACTTGAAACTGCCGCACTAATAGTGCTACTTCCAGATACGGATTTCCCGTTGGCTAGAGCGGGCCTCACGCACGACGGAACCGAAAAGGGACAACGCGCATTCGATGTGGGGTTTCAGCAGTACATGACCGAGACAGATGATTCAAACCAGGACGAAAAAGCCGAGTGGCGATACCTCGGTCGCCGGGTTTGGGGGTCCGCAGATTCACGTTCAATCCTGCGACGAGAGTTTGATGACGCCGTCTCCCGCAGAGTAAAGAACCCCAACAGGTAGCACGCCCTCATCCCCACACAGCCTGATCTCCACCGGTCCACGGGACTACCTCATACCGTTGAGCACCGGCGATAGTCGTAGGGACGTACCCAGTGCCAGCGGTGACCCCGAGCGTGCGCATAGCACCTGCCTGGGTCGCGATCAGGCCGCCGGCCGCGACGTCCCATAGGTGCAGGGTCTCGGTGTGCGCATCCAGGCGCACCACGACCCGGCACCGGCCCAATCGGCCGCGGTGAGCGGCTACCTGATGAGGCGTCCGCGCCGCGGATGCAGGGGCGCGCGCATCACCGGTGTGCGTGAAACGCTGAAACCGGATTCCTCGTACATTCGACGACCGTCATCGGTGGCGAGCAACTCCGCGCGGCCCGCATCAACGGTGTGACTCCAAGCGAGCACGGCGTCGAAGGCTGCGCGGCCGTGACCCCGACCCCGAGCCCCAGGATCAGTGCATACGTTGCTGATCAGCACATCGCCCTCGGTCGAGTGCGGTGATGGGGGCGCTTCTCGGAGTGTGCCCAAGGCGGTCGCGACGACCGCGCCATCCACCTCGACGACCACGATGCAGAAGCGTGGGTCCTCCAGCCGCCGCGTGAACCACTCCGTCGCCGCGGCCTGCCAATCGGCGGAGCCATGCTGCGGGACCCCCATCGCCCGGAACATCTCGACACGAAGCCGTACAACGGCCTCAACGTCGTGTGCCCTCGCCCTACGGACACGCCGGGTCGTCACGACCTCGAGCGTAACGATCACCGGGCGACCATCTCCTGTGTCGGCACCGGCTGACCCGGGTTCGCCGTCGGCGCCCCCCGCTACGGTCTGAGGTGTGTCCCAGACCGAGCCGGAGATCACCGAGGGCCTGGTCCGCGAGCTGCTGCAGGACCAGCACCCAGACCTGGCAGGGCTGAACCGCCCCGGCGTGTCGGGAGACTTGATCTTCTGAGGAGATGGAGTCATGACACGTCGTTCCCAGCCGCCGTATCCGCCGGAGTTGCGTGAGCGGGCGGTGCGCATGGTCGCCGAGGTCGAGT